>JAMDBH010000153.1:1823-3261 GCA_023487615.1 Gammaproteobacteria bacterium | reverse complement strand
GAGCTGCACGGCGACCGCTGCTTTGCCGATGACGCCGCGGTGATCGGCGGCGTCGCGCGTCTCGACAACCGTTCCGCTTCTGTGATGGTCATAGGCACACAAAAGGGTTACGACACCAAGGAAAAGATCCGCCGCAACTTCGGCATGCCGCGTCCCGAAGGCTATCGCAAGGCCTTGCGCCTCATGCAGCTTGCGGAGCGCTTCAAGATGCCCGTGCTCACCTTTATTGACACGCCCGGCGCCTATCCCGGCGTGGACGCGGAGGAACGCGGCCAGAGCGAGGCCATTGCGCGCAACCTGTTTGCGATGTCGCGCCTCAAGACGCCTATCATCTGCACGGTGATCGGCGAGGGCGGTTCCGGTGGCGCGCTGGCCATCGGTTAACGAGGGCGGTTCCGGTGGCGCGCTGGCCATCGGTGTGGGCGATCGCGTCCTGATGCTCGAATACAGCATCTACTCGGTCATCTCCCCCGAGGGATGCGCCTCGATCTTATGGAAGAGCGCCGACTACGCCTCCCAAGCGGCCGAAGCGATGGGAGTCACCTCCGCGCAAATCAAAGAACTGGGTTTGATAGATCAGATCGTCAAGGAACCCCTGGGCGGCGCACACCGTGACGTGGACACCATGGCGGCGCGCCTCAAGGAGGCTGTCACAGACCATCTCGATCATCTCACCCATGTCCCGCTGGACAAGCTGCTCGAAGAACGTTACGAGCGGCTGATGCGTTTCGGAGTGTATCAGGACTAGCGGCGCCCTACGGATGTCTGCCGAAGGGTTTTCACCCGCTCAACTCCAGCGAATTCTCAACCGATTTCCAGCAGCGCGTTATTGGGTAGCCTACAGCGGCGGATTGGACTCGCACGTGCTGCTGCACGCACTCGCCCACTTAGCCGCAGCCTCCGACTCGACGAGACCGCACAAAATTCTCCCCCCTCCCTTGACGGGAGGGGGTAGGGGGGAGGGTGGTTTTGAATTGCACGCAGTACACGTGGATCATGGTCTGCAACCAAATTCCGCACAATGGGTTAAGCATTGCGAAGAAGTCTGTGCCGAACTACAGATCCCATTGCACTCTTTGCAAATCAAAATAAAACTGGAGCAGGGTGAAAGCCTGGAAGCAGCCGCGCGCGACGCGCGTTATCAGGCCATTGCAGTACTGATTGAAGACGGTGATGCGCTGCTCACCGCCCACCACCAAGATGACCAGGCCGAGACCGTGTTACTGCAACTGTTGCGGGGCGCAGGCCCCGCCGGACTGGCGGGTATGCCCGAGTGCTCGGCCTTTTCCAAGGGCCTGCATGTGCGCCCGTTATTAAATTTTACTCAGGCGCAATTACGCATCTATGCGGAGACGCACCACCTGGCATGGGTTGAAGATCACAGTAATCGTGACCTCCGCTTCGACCGTAATTACCTGCGTCATGAAATCACCCCACG
>JAMDBH010000153.1:618-1813 GCA_023487615.1 Gammaproteobacteria bacterium | reverse complement strand
TAGGTGCTGGTGAAGACATCGCGGTGGGCAAAAACGGCGGGGCTGGTGAGTAGACCAAGGCTAACCAGTAACAGACTGAGCAGCGGTCTCAGGATAGAGAATCCTCTGCGGGGCTTAGACATAGCTGCCCCCCCCCCCCCCGAAGTGATAGACGCTGCGTCATGAAATCACCCCACGTCTGCGCGCCCGCTGGCCGAGTTACGCGCGCACCCTTGCACGAAGTGCCACCCATAGTGCCGAAGCCGCGCAATTGATGGAGGCGTTGGCGGAGATTGACAGCGGTAACCCCGATACCTTATCCGTCACAGCGCTACGCGCTCTCGACGAGCCCCGCCAGCGCAACGTACTCCGTGCCTGGATCAAGCACCTTGGGTTGCCGCTGCCCAACGCTACGCACCTCGACCGCGTCCTGCACGATGTCGTGAATGCAAAATACGACAGCACGCCTTTGGTTCACTGGCCGGGCGCAGAGATACGCCGCTACCGCGATCTCATCCATGCCATACCCCCGTTACCCTCACATGATCCAAGCCAAATCCTGATTTGGGACACGGACATCCCTTTAACATTACCCAACGGCCTCGGCCGTCTAATGGCCACGCCGATAAAAGGTAAAGGCCTCAAGGCCGCACTTTGGCAAACGTCGCCCGTCACCGTGCGCTTCCGCCGAGGCGGCGAACGGTGCCGGCCTGTGGGCCGCAAAGAAAACCATGAATTGAAAAAACTCTTTCAGGAATCCGGCATCCCCCCCTGGCGGCGTGATCGCATCCCGCTTGTCTACCTAGGCGAACAACTTGCCGCGGTCGCCGATCTTTGGCTGTGCGAACCCTTTCAGGCCAATCCGGAAGAAATGGGCATAGAAATTACACTGAAGTAAATAGTGCGTGAAACGCACCCTAAAAAATTATTATCGGTTGAATTAGAGTTGGAATTGCACCGCTAAAAAATCCAATATCTTTTCAAAGATTTAACTCGCATACCTCAAGCATCGTCTCAGAAGGCTAACAACCCGTCACAATAAATTCGCTTGACATTCAAAACTGTCTTGGTTGAGAGTAGGCGCCAGGGAGACCAATTCATATATCCCTCTCCCTCTGGGAGAGGGTAGGGTGAGGGAAGCAGCGCCGAATTCATTCGGCCCATTTGACATATCAAAAGGGGGCAGCATGGTCAACAACCGCGCAGCGTCTATCAC
>JAMDBH010000153.1:0-608 GCA_023487615.1 Gammaproteobacteria bacterium | reverse complement strand
GCGCCGAGCTATGTCTAAGCCCCGCAGAGGATTCTCTATCCTGAGACCGCTGCTCAGTCTGTTACTGGTTAGCCTTGGTCTACTCACCAGCCCCGCCGTTTTTGCCCACCGCGATGTCTTCACCAGCACCTATACCCTCGGCACCACCAAACCCCTGCAGTTCACCGGATACCCTAGTTACTTCCAGATCAGCAGTACGGCTGTTTATGCCCTCACCGTCCAAAACGGCGCAGCGGATGGTAGTAACCGCATCGCCAAGGGAGAGATCCAACTCGGCGGAGTGATCGTCATACCGGACACCGAACTCACCGCCCTGGCCGGCACGATCAGCAAGACCATCACCGCAACTAACTCCCCCAGTCTCAAAATCATCCTCAAAGACGGCGTCCCCGGTTCCTTCATCAAAGTCACCATCACTCGCCACATCAACGACACCACAGTGCCTATCATCCTGCTCAGCAGCCCCAGCGCCGAACAACTCTTTACCACCACACCGATCAGCGTCTCCGGCAACGGCTATGACCTGTTGGATGGAAGTACTACAGCGTATTACAGCGATCTCGCTGAAGCCAGACTCAATGGCGGCACCCCCCCAACAACCCAATCCC
>JAMDBH010000052.1 GCA_023487615.1 Gammaproteobacteria bacterium | reverse complement strand
CGGTGGGCACCATCTTCTCAATTCTGCGTTCGCCCAAGGGGATGTCGCAGGAGGCCGTGACCGCGCGCGATTTCCTGCAGTCCGGCGCGAAGCAGGTGTGCGCGGGGTATGCGCTCTATGGGCCGTCCACCATGATCGTGCTCACCAGCGGTCACGACGTGAACGGCTTTACGCTCGACCAGAATATCGGCGAGTTCATCCTTACCCATCCCGGCATGAAAATCCCCGAAGACAGCCACGAGTTCGCCATCAATGCTTCCAATGAACGTTTCTGGGAAGCGCCGGTGCAACGCTACGTGGATGAGTGCCTGGCCGGCGTGGAAGGCCCGCGCAAGAAAAATTTCAACATGCGCTGGATCGCCTCTATGGTTGCCGAGGTGCATCGTATTTTGATTCGCGGCGGCGTGTTCATGTACCCGAAGGACACCAAAGATCCCGCCAAGGCGGGCAAGCTGCGCCTTATGTACGAGGCGAATCCGATGTCATTCATCGTGGAACAGGCGGGCGGAGTGAGCACCACCGGGCGCGAGCGTATCACGGAGATACAGCCGGAGGATCTGCATCAGCGCGTGCCGGTGATTTTGGGTTCCAGGAACGAGGTCAACCGGATTATTTCGTATCATGAAGGAAGTTGAGAGGCGTGAGGAGTGAGGAGTTAGAAGTGAGGTGTGAGGGGAACGCAGGCCTAGAGTACTCCTTACTCTTCACCTTTCACCCCTCACCCCCTAATAGGGCGTATCAATAGCCTTTCTTGCCATGGACATCGGGCAAGGCCTTGCCGCCCATCGCCGTCCACATCATGCGGGCAATCGCCTCGGGCGCAATGGTGGTATGCCGGTTGTTGGAGGCGGCAAGTTTTTCCCGGAGTTCCCTGCGCGCTTCGGCGTTGCCGGTGAGATCGAAGATAATGTCTACCCCACTACCCAGGGTGATGAGCTGATCAAGGGTCAAGAGCCGGATGCCGGCCTCTTTGGCCAAGAGTTTCCCCGGGGTCTCGTTGTGCTCAACGGCATAGGCAATTTGAATGCCTTTGTCCTTGAGCGCCAGCATTTGCTCCAGAAATGCAGACCCCACCCTGCCCAGTCCGATCACCGCAATCTTTTGTATATCCATAAACGGCCCCTTTAGGTATTCTGAAAGCACCCAAGATAGACCGCGGTGCGGAAGACGTCAAGCTTGCGTCTCTTCCAGTTCGTGCCAGCGCGCATAGGCCGCTTCGAGAGCCTGGCCGACCTCGTCGAGCCGCTGCGTGGCGGCGTGGAAGCCTTCCTTGTCGCGCTGATAAAAATCCGGTTCCGCCAGTGCGGCGTGCAGACGTTCCTGTTCCGCCTCCAGGGCGTCAATCTGAACGGGGAGGGTTTCCAGTTCACGTTGTTCTTTGTAACCCAGTTTACGAGCGGCCTTGGGCTGAGCTTTCTCCACCGGTTTGGGTCGCTCCCGGCGTCCTGCCTCCCGCGACACTAGTAGAACCCTTCGCTGTCGCTCTTCCCTGTACGTCGCTGCAAAGGGTCGCTCCCGGGCAGTCTGCCGTAGCCAGTCTTCATAACCGCCGACGTATTCGCCGATCTTCCCTTCCCCTTCAAACACGATGACGCTGGTGACCACGTTGTCGAGGAAGGCGCGGTCATGACTGACCAAGAGCAGGGTTCCGTTATAGGCGCCCAGCAGCTCTTCCAACAATTCCAGGGTCTCGATGTCGAGATCGTTGGTCGGCTCGTCCATCACCAGCAGGTTGGCGGGCTGGGTGAACAGCTTCGCCAGCAGCAGGCGATTGCGTTCGCCCCCGGAAAGCGATTTGACCGGGGAACGGCTGCGGGCCGGAGGGAACAGAAAATCCTGGAGGTAGCTGATGACGTGTTTCGACGCGCCGTTGACGGTGACGGTGTCCATTCCCAGCGCCAGGTTGTCTATGACGGATCGTTCCGGGTCGAGCTGGGCGCGCAACTGGTCGAAGTAGGCGATTTGCAGATTCGTACCCTGCCGCACGGTCCCGCTGTCCGGCGCCAACTCGCCGAGCAGCAGCTTGAGCAGCGTGGTCTTGCCGGCGCCGTTCGGACCGATCAGCCCCACCCGGTCGCCGCGCATGATGCGCGTGGAAAAATTTTTGACCACCGGCTTGCCGTCATAGGCTTTGCAGACCTCCTCCGCTTCAATCACCAGCTTGCCGTAGAGGGCGCCGCTGTCCAGGGCGAGTTGAGCCTTGCCCGGCACGGTGCGGCGTTTGGCGCGTTCCTCGCGCAGGGCATAGAGGCCGCGCACGCGGCCTTCATTGCGGGTGCGGCGGGCCTGGATGCCCTTGCGTATCCAGACCTCTTCCTGCGCGAGTTTTTTGTCGAACTTGGCGGCATGATCGGCCTCGATGGCCAGCATCTCCTGTTTCTTTTGCAGATAATGCTGGTAGTCGCCCGGCCACGAGGTAAGCTGTCCGCGGTCCAGTTCCACGATACGGGTGGCGAGGTGTTGCAGCAGACTGCGGTCGTGGGTGATGAACAACAGACCGCCGCGGAAATTCAGCAGCAACTCTTCCAGCCAGGTGATCGCCGCGATATCCAGATGATTGGTTGGCTCATCCAGCAACAGCAAATCGGGCTCCGCGACCAGCGCCTGGGCCAGCGACACACGTCGCTTCCAGCCGCCGGAGAGTTCGCCCAGGAGTTGGTCGGCGGGTAATTCCAGACGACTGAGGGTGGTTTCGATGCGCTGGTGAAAGCGCCAGCCGTCGCGGGTTTCGAGCTGATGCTGCAAATCGTGCAGACGTTGCAACACCGGCGCCGAGTGGTCATGCTCCAGCAGGGCCAGGGTATGGTGATAACCGGAGAGCACCGTGGCGAGATCGCCCAAGCCCTCGGCCACGGTGTCGAAGACCGTGCGGTCTTCCGCCAGGACCACATCCTGGGCAAGCCTGCCGATGCGCAGCCCGGGTTGCCGCCAGACGATTCCCTCATCGGCCAAGACGGAGCCTGCAATGATCTGCATGAGGGTGGATTTGCCCGTGCCGTTGCGCCCGATCAGGCAGACGCGCTCGCCGGGTTCGATGGTGAGGTCGGCCTGATCGAGCAGGGCGTGATGGCCAAAGGCGATGGAAACCTTGTTGAGACTGACGAGTGGCATGATGTAAGTTACCGGTGGGCTTAGGGTACCTGAGCGGTTGGCATGCGCGCGAGGATGATGCCGCTCTTGCGCTGCAGGCCGCGGGCGGTGCGGTGGCCGTCATATTAGCGCGGATTGGTGACCATCGCTGCTAATTG
>JAMDBH010000164.1 GCA_023487615.1 Gammaproteobacteria bacterium | reverse complement strand
AATCCGGATTCTGCCGTTAAAGAATTTTCTCGAGGGAGTTGAACACACGTGAGCACGAATGTCTGGCCGCGCGCCGTCATTCATCTCGACATGAACGCCTTCTTTGCGTCGGTGGAGCAGCGCGACTTTTCCGAATTGCGCGGCAGGCCGGTGGCGGTGACCAATGGCGAGGTAGGCGCCACGATCATCACCTGTTCCTATGAGGCGCGCGCCTATGGCGTACATACCGGCATGCGGCTCAACGAGGCGCGCCAACTCTGCCCGCAACTTATTCAGCGCCCTGCCCGGCCTAAAGTCTATGCGGCAATCTCCACCGCTATTATGGAGGCGCTCTACGACATCAGCCCCGACATCGAGGTCTACTCCGTGGACGAGGCCTTTCTCGACGTGACGCGCTGCCAGACATTACACGGCACACCGGAGCACATGGCACGCATGGCGATAGCCAAGGTACGCGAAGTCAGCGGCCTCCCCTGCTCGGTGGGCGTGAGCGGCGACAAGAGCACAGCCAAATTTGCCGCCAATCTCATGAAACCTAATGGCTTTACCGTGATCCCTCCGGGGGAAGTGCGTGAACGATTGGAGAATGAACCCGTCACAAAGCTCTCCGGTGTTGCGGAAGGCATCGGCGGTTATCTCGCCGCGCACGGCGCGGTCACCTGCGGCGATGTCGCGCGTCTGCCGGTAAGCGTGCTGGCGCGCCGTTTCGGCAATATGGGCCGCCACATCTGGCTGATGTGCCGGGGCGAAGATCCTGATGACGTGCGGGTTGATGTCGCCGCGCCCAAATCGCTCGGCCACGGCAAGGTCGTCCCCCCCGGCACGCGCGATAAAGAGACGCTGCTTACCTATTTCTTACATATGAGCGAGAAGGTTGGTGCGCGGCTGCGCCGCCACGACCTTGAGGCGCAGCATTTCTTTATCGGACTGCGCGGTTATAATGGATGGATTGGCGATACGCTCACTCTGGTGCAGCCCGGCAACGACAGTAAAGCGATTTATCAACTATGTAACATTGTCATGCACAAAATTTGGCACGGCGAACCGGTGTCCCAGGTGCAGGTTACCGCACGCGACCCGCGGCCTGTGAATAATCAACTGGCCCTGTTTGAAGTGCATGACGAGCGTCATGAGGTGCTCAATCAAGTCATGGATCAGATCAATCAACGCTACGGCGAATTCACCCTCGCCCCTGCGCGCCTGTTAGGACGCTCCGCCATGCCCAATGTCATCGCCCCCTCCTGGAAGCCCAGCGGTCATCGGCAGTTTGTGTGAGAGAACGGCCCCATGCGATACGCTTTTCCCCATAGCACAATCCTCATACTCGTCTTGCTGAGCACGCCCCTGTACGCCGAAGAGAAGAAGACCGGCCCTTCTCAAGCGGATCTTGACGTACAGGGACGTACTAATGTCGCGGGAGGCAGGATGCCGGGAGCGACCGCCAAACACGCCATCCAATTCATGCCAGCCGACTTCAAGTGGGTGGATGCCCCGCGCTCGATGCCGGTTGGGACGAGAATTCAAGTTTTGGAGGGTAACCCCACCCGCGCGGGCCTATTCACCATGCGCGTGAAGCTGCCCGCGCAAACCACGCTCATGCCGCACTCGCATCCACAAGATGAACGGGTCACGGTGCTCTCGGGCGTGGCATATGTTGGCTTCGGAAACAAAGTCGACCTGGCCAAAGCCAAGCAGTTCGCGACGGGCAGCTACTACGTCAACCCCGCCAGGCTGCATCATTACGCCTACTTCGGTGAAGAAACGGTAATACAACTGACAGGAACGGGGCCGTGGGAGATTCATTATCAGAAAGCTCCGGAAACGCCGAAAAAGAAGAAACGAGCGAATTAGATCATCCGCTCTCCTCCGTGGCCCCTGTAAATCTGCGATTCAAAATCGTCATGGCCTTCGTCACGCTTTATCTGGTGTGGGGCTCGACGTATCTCGCCATCCGCGTCGGCGTCCATGACTTACCGCCCGCGCTGTTCGCCGGTGTGCGTTTTGTCATCTCGGGACTCGCCCTGGGGCTTTACGCTCACTTGCGTGGCGAGGCCCTGCCGCGATCACTCGCCGCATGGAAGGTCACCGTCATCATGGGGATATTTCTACTGACCGGCGGTAACGGTTTGGTGGTGTGGGGCGAGCAGTGGGTGCCCTCCAATCAGGCTGCATTGATTGTGGCGACCACCGCACTGTGGCTCGCCGGTCTGGGCACGCTGGGGTCGCAAGGCCAGTCGCTTACACGCGTTACCCTGCTCGGACTCGTAGGAGGCTTCGCGGGTGTGGCCCTATTAATGTTTCCCAACAGCGAAAAATTTTCGTTTGATCACCTGGGTGGACAGATCGGTATCCTGCTTGCCGCATTTCTGTGGTCGAGCGGCTCGATCTATGGCAAGCGTCACCCAAGCGGGACTCCGCCGATGATGTCCGCCGCGTTGCAGATGCTGACCGGCGGAGTGGTATTGGTCGCCATCGGCGTCACTACGGGAGAAGTTACTCACTGGCAGTGGTCGCTCGAAGGCGTTGGCGCGCTGAGTTATTTGATTGTCTTCGGCACACTGGGTTTTGTCGCCTTTACCTGGCTGTTGCACACCGTCACCCCCTCCCAACTCGGGACCTACGCCTACGTCAATCCCGCCGTGGCGGTGGTGTTGGGCTGGTGGCTGCTGGGCGAAACATTAACCAGCACTCAGATACTCGGTATGACGATCATCTTGGTTGGCGTCATTCTGGTAACGGCTTCCTCCTCCAGGCGTTAGCCCTTATGATCACTATAGCCCAATGGTAAAAACCCTGCGGAAGCTGGTGCTACGTGGTTTCCTGCTGGCGGCCCTGCTGATCCTGCTGTATCAAGCATGGCTGGCGCTGCACATCTGGTACTGGGTGGAACACAACCCCACAACTACCGCCTTTATGGAATCTCGATTAAATGAGATGCAAATCCAAGCCCCTCAAGCTCGCTTATCACAAAAATGGGCGCCCTATTCCGGCATCTCGACACATCTCAAGCGCGCCCTGATCGCGGCAGAGGACGCCAAATTTCTTGAACACGAGGGTTTCGACTGGGAAGGGATACAGGTCGCTTATGAGAAAAATATTAAAAAGGGGCGCATCGTCGCCGGTGGCTCCACCATCAGTCAGCAATTGGCCAAAAATCTGTTTTTATCGGGCAGCCGCACGCCCTGGCGCAAGGCACAAGAGGCGGTTATCACCCCGATGTTGGAGAATATTCTCAGCAAGCGCCGTATCTTCA
>JAMDBH010000141.1 GCA_023487615.1 Gammaproteobacteria bacterium | reverse complement strand
AAGGGCCCGAAGTGGGGTGGCTGAGCAGCGCTAGTAATGCAGCGTGGGTAGGTCCCGCGAGACAGTACAGGGCGATGAGTGTGATGAGTCCCTTCCAGTTAGGTTTGATTAATTTCACGATGTTCTCCCCGGCAAAAGTTTATCGTCTTTGGTAAGGGCCGCGCGATCCTGAACATCCGATTGAGTGTATTTCCGCCTGATTGCAATAGCAAGAAGGACGTTATAGTGTAAAATTCGCGCTTCACAAAGCGACTAACCAAGGCGTATCTTGAAACACTCCATCCAGACTTTACTCTCTCTCGCCATTTCCAGACTGCAAGCCGACGGTTTGTTGCCTGGGAATCTGGAAGTGTGGGCGGATGTCGAGCGCGCCCGCGACAAGCAACACGGCGATTTTGCCAGTACGGTGGCGCTCGGTCTTGCCAAGACCGCGCAGCGCAAGCCGCGCGAACTGGCGGAGCTGATCGTCGGGCGTCTGCCGCACTCCGAGATGATCGCCAAGGTCGAGATCGCAGGGCCGGGCTTCATCAATTTCTTTCTGACACCGGCTGCGTTTCAGATTGTCGTTGGCGAGATCCTCGATCGCGGCGAGGCGTATGGGTTAGGTACGTCGGGGCAGGGAAAATCGGTGCAGATCGAGTTCGTCTCGGCCAATCCCAACGGCCCGCTGCACGTCGGCCACGGGCGCGGCGCGGCCATCGGCAGTGCGCTGGCCAATCTGCTGGAGGCCGCCGGTTACAAGGTCTATCGCGAATATTATGTCAATGACGCCGGGCGGCAGATGGATATCCTCACGGTCAGCATCTGGCTGCGTTATCTGGAGCTGCTCGGCGAACCGGTGACGTTTCCCGCCAACGGTTACAAGGGCGATTACGTATTCGACATTGCTCGCGCACTGCATGATGAATACCGCGATGCATTGCGCCACCCGGTGAGCGAGGTGACGAAAGATCTGCCTCCCGACGCCGCACCGGAGGGCAGCGGCGATAAGGAGGCGCACATAGACGCGCTGATTCTGCGCGCCAAGATTTTGTTGGGCGATGAGACCTACCGCACGATCTTCGATCGCGGCCTCGACACCATTCTCGCCGACATCCGTGACGATCTCGCCGAGTTCGGAGTAAGTTACGATAACTGGTTCTCCGAGCGTTCGCTCACTGAAAGCGGCGCGGTGGATCGGGCAATCGAGCGCCTGAAGGAGAGCGGTCACCTCTACGAATGGAATGGCGCGTGGTGGTTCCGCACCACGGACTACGGCGATGAGAAAGACCGTGTCGTGGTGCGTGAAAACGGCCAGCCGACCTATTTCGCTTCCGACATCGCCTATCATCTGACCAAACTAGAGCGTGGCTTTGAGCGTATGGTGAATGTCTGGGGCGCTGATCATCACGGCTATATCCCGCGCGTCAAGGCGGCGCTCGCGGCGCTCGGCGCCGATCCCGTGTGTCTGGAAGTGGTGCTGGTGCAGTTTGCGATTTTGTATCGCGGCGGCGAGCGCGCGCAGATGTCTACGCGCTCGGGCGAGTTCGTGACCCTGCGCGAGCTACGCAACGAGGTCGGCAACGACGCGGCGCGATTTTTTTATGTGATGCGCAAGAGCGATCAGCACCTGGATTTTGACCTGGACTTGGCCAAATCGCAGAGCAACGACAATCCGGTCTATTATTTACAGTATGCCCACGCGCGCATTTGCAGCGTACTGCGTCTGGCCGAGGAGCGCGGCCAAAGTTGGGATGAAACCCAAGGCCGGGCGCATTTTCATTTGCTCACCGAGCCGCACGAGCAGAATTTGTTGACGACCTTATCGCGCTATCCGGAGGTCATCGAGGCTGCGGCAGAGGCCTATGAACCCCACCAGATCGCCTATTATCTCAAGGAGATGGCCACGGACTTCCACACCTATTACAACGCCCACACTTTCTTAGTGGACGATGCCTCACTGCGTAATGCGCGGCTCGCGTTGCTCGCGGCAACGCGGCAGGTGTTGCGCAATGGGCTGGCGCTGTTAGGTGTCAGCGCGCCACAGGCGATGTAATGGCGCGCGATTATAAAAACTCGGGGCGCCGCAGACCCGCGCCGCAGACACCCGGCTGGGTGTGGCTGCTGGCAGGCCTGCTGATGGGCCTTATGGTCGCTCTGCTTGTGTATCTGGGCGGATACAATATCTCTGAACTCAGGAACAGCCGTACCACGCCCGTGCAAACAGAGGGAAGTCTCCCAACCGATGCGCGCAGCGTGAGCAAGCCGCCCCAACCTCAACCTCTGCCCGAAACGCCGGCGGCGGCCAAGCCGCGCTTCGATTTTTACACCATCCTGCCGGAGATGGAGGTCGCCGTCCCTGAACAAGAGACGGCCGCCAAACCAGCGCAGGGCGAAGGCGTTGCCCCGGTTGATAAGCCGGGCGCCTATATCCTGCAGGCGGGCTCGTTTCGCAGCCTCGAGGAGGCGGACAAGCTGAAGGCCAGCCTGGTGTTATTAGGCGTCGAAGCCAGCATCCAGACCGTCACCGTCAATAATAAAGACACCTGGCATCGCGTTCAGATCGGCCCCTATAATGATCTCGCCGAGGTCAATCAGGTCCGCGCACGGCTTAAGCAAAACAACATCGAGGTGGTGTTGTTGAAAGTAAAGAGTTAAGTCTGGCCTGATGTTTGCACGCTATTAGCCAGATTTGGGTGGCTGCGCGACGTATTTTATAAAGGCCTCACCGCAGAGGGCGCAGAGAGAAAATAAAAACCTAGGTATCTTTATTCTCTGCGTCCTCTGCGGTGTATATTTTGTAGTAGGCCGAATGAATTCGGCCCTACATCTGTAACAGGAGCCGGTTTTGCAAACACAAGAAAGTTGGCGGGTGGCGGGCCCTCAGGCCGCTTCGTTTGACCCCTTGCTGGAGTGTCTGGTGCTGCTCACCAAGACGCTGCACCGGCCGTTTTCCGCCGAGTCGTTGTCAGCCGGTCTCCCGCTGGTCAATCATCAACTCACGCCCGAACTGTTTATCCGCGCCGCGGCCCGCGCGGGGCTCACTGCCAAGGTTGTCAAGCGGCCGCTGGCCAAGATCTCCAGCCTGGTGCTGCCCGCCGTGCTCTTGCTCAATGACGGGCAGGCCTGCGTGCTGACCGAGTTCAAAGACGCTGATGACGTACAGGGAAGTACTAATGTCGCGGGTCGCTCCCGGCGTCCTGCCTCCCGCGACATTAGTTCTTCCCTGTACGTCAGAGGCAGGACGCCGGAAGCGACCGCCGCCATCATTCAACCGGAAAGCGGTGCCCATGTATGCTAT
>JAMDBH010000161.1 GCA_023487615.1 Gammaproteobacteria bacterium | reverse complement strand
CCAAAGGTTTTGATGTAAAGTTTGCGCGGCATGTTACGGCAAATCAATCCTCAAATTTCGGCGTCGAGCCAATCTTGTGGATACTCAAATCCGCGCCGGCGTATTCTTCTTCTGGACTGAGGCGGATGCCGACTATCGCTTTGATCGCGCCATAGACCACAAAGCCACCGGCCAAGGCAACCACGACGCCCAGTCCCGTCCCCAAAATTTGCGAAGTAAGATTCACCCCTCCCAAACCGCCCAGCGCCTGACTGCCAAAGATGCCGCAGGCGATGCCGCCCCATACCCCGCACAGGCCATGCAGCGGCCATACGCCGAGCACGTCATCAATCTTCCACTTGTTTTGGGTGAGCGTAAACGTCCAGACAAACAAGGCGCTCGCCACGATGCCGGTGAACAAGGCCCCAATCGGGTGCATTACATCCGAGCCTGCGCAGATCGCCACCAGGCCCGCGAGCGGCCCGTTATGCACGAAGCCTGGATCATTGCGCCCCATAAACAAGGCCGCAAGTATCCCGCCCGCCATCGCCATCAGCGAGTTGAGCGCGACCAGGCCGCTCACCGCTTCCACGGTTTGCGCCGACATCACATTAAATCCAAACCAGCCCACCGACAGCACCCACGCGCCTGCGGCCAGAAACGGGATATTGGACGGAGGATGCGCCGTTATCCCGCCATCGCTGGAGTAACGTCCACGCCGCGCGCCCAATAACAACACCGCCGCAAGCGCGATCCAGCCGCCCATGGCATGCACCACTACGGAACCGGCGAAATCGTGAAATTTGGCGCCGAACTGCGCCAACAGCCAGTCCTGGATGCCGTAGTGACCGTTCCACGCGATGCCCTCATAAAACGGATAGACCAACCCCACCAACAAAAACGAGGCCGCAAGCTGCGGGTTGAATCTGGCCCGCTCAGCGATGCCGCCGGAAACAATAGCCGGGATCGCCGCCGCGAAGGTCAGTAAAAAGAAAAACTTGACCAGCTCATAGCCGTTCTTGGCAGCCAGATGTTCCGCGCCCTGGAAAAAATACACCCCATACGCGACCCCATAGCCGATAAAGACATAGGCAATGGTAGATGCCGCAAAGTCAGACAAGATTTTAACGAGCGCATTGACCTGATTCTTTTTGCGTACCGTGCCGACTTCCAAAAAGGCAAACCCCGCGTGCATGGCGAGCACCATCACCGCGCCGATCAGGATAAACAATACATCACTACCGGATTTCAAGGTTTCCATATTGCTCCCCGCTACAGATCGTTATTAAGCTAGATTTATTTAGGCTCTTCCTTTGAGCTTCTCTGCATTCCCTGCGGTGAAGAAACTTCATCACGAAGGACGCGGAGAAGAAACAAATCATTTTGATCGTATTCCTCTGCGTCCTCTGCGGTAAACCGTATTTATTCTAGGATGTTCCAGCCCCAAAGTCGAACGCCCGTCGCCGGGATGAATTGCATAACTCGCCCTTTGCTAAAGAAGGTAAAACAACGTTTTGTGGTATGGGAATCGTGCTATAGTGGGCCGCAACCAGGCCCCATCCCTACATTTACGCTTTAAGGATATCACCATGAAAATTACCAGCGGCATGGCCGTCAGCGTGCACTATACCCTCACCGATGAAAGCGGGGAGATTCTTGACACCAGCAAAGGGGGAGGGCCGCTGGTTTACTTACACGGCTACGGTAATATGATCCCCGGCCTGGAGAAGGCTCTGGAGGGCGTCGCAGTGGGTTTCAAGTCCAAGGTTACGGTGGCTCCCACCGAGGCCTACGGCGAGATAAACCCCGCTGCGATCTTCGAAGCGCCGCTCAAGCACTTCCCCAACGACATGAAACTGACGCCCGGCGTGAAGGTGCAGGCCGACGGCGAGCACGGCCCCGTGACGCTCACCGTGGTCAGGCTCACCGACACCGGCGTGATTCTGGACGCCAACCACCCGCTGGCCGGCAAGACCCTGCATTTCGATGTCGAAGTAACAGAGATCCGCCCAGCGACCAGCGAAGAACTCGAACATGGCCACGTCCACTCAGGCGACGGGCATCACCATCATTAAAGCATGTTCTGGGTTTCAGCTTAGTAACTTGCGAAACGGCTTAAGCGTTGCTGATCTCTACCAGTGGCTCACCGGATGTTAGAAGTTGTACAGGCCTTGAGGTCGTCCATCTCCAGATCAGGCATTTCTTCCAGTATCTGCTTGGCAGTCAATCCAGATGCAAATAAATCCAACACATCAACCACCCTGATCCGCATCCCACGGACAGTAGGGCGCCCGCCACATTTCTCAGGGTTCACAGTAATTCGCTCAAGTAGATCTGCCATATAGCCTCCGGTAACATCTATCCTATTGTAAATGGCCGGATAAAGTATAGCTTGGAAAGCCGGGTAATAGTGCAAGATCAATTCCAATGCCATCTTCGGCTCGCCGCGCAACACGTAAAGAGGTAAAAGATAAGGCAGGTACCGGCTATCAAACCATGATGAATGATGCGCTTAAGGCTTACTTGGCCGGCAGTAGGGAAGAACCGATCACAGAGTCGGTCTTGCGACGGATAATCCGGGAAGAGCTCGCGTAGTCAGTAGGGGTAGACACATTCGCTACCTGGCTTTCCATGACAGTCATACAATGAACTTGACCCCCTATTTCTTTTCGCCCTTGGGTATCTCGACCCGGCGCACCGGCGGCGGCAGGTAGCTGCCCGAGGACATCCGATTCCAAATCCGGTAGAGGTTGTGGCTTAGGTTCTCTTCGAATTCGGCGATCGTCTGGCCATCAATGCCTGCCGCACCGCGGTTTGCCTTCACCCGCTTATACGCTTCCCACACTGCGCGCTTGGCTATACAAAACGGTTTGGCTTTATCCACGTAAGTCCTCCCCTTGCGGGTTGCTCACATAATAAAGCCGGACGACGCCACCCCTTCGGTCCAGTCCCATTACAGAACCTTCAACCCTACTACGGGTGACTCCGCCCCTGTGCCCCGCATCGGTACGCTCACGCTTGCGGTTGCCTCCGCTTGCGTTTCTCCCTTGGCATCGGGGCGACAGGTTCCCACGTTCCTCAATGAAGCCTGGTCGCCAGGTCACGCCGCCTTCATGCCGGATGCCGGTTGGGCAGTCAGCAGTGCTTCCCCCAACCTGTTCCCGGTGTTGTCTAGTCGCACCGGTTTTGACATCGTCTAAGGTCTTTCGACACTTCATCAGCGGTTCACTTGCGTTCGTCTCCTGACACCTTACCTGACAGGGTCATGCCCTGCCTTTTCCCTCAACGCTCACCACCCGACCTCTTACCTCGCC
>JAMDBH010000145.1:2911-3309 GCA_023487615.1 Gammaproteobacteria bacterium | reverse complement strand
TGGTATATGATGCGTTGGGTTCAGCGATGCAGACCGATATACACGCCCTGACCATCAAGGCCCTCACACCTGAAGAATTATCAACCTAGCCCCTACATTACCCACATTATTAAGGACATAGAGTATGTTTAAACTTAAAAATACCCTGCTGATTGCAGCAGTCGTCGGGCTGGCCGCCCTCACAGGCTGCAACAAAGCCTCGGACCAGGGTGGCAAACCCACCACCGGCAGCGCAGAAAAAACGACCGCGGCAGCTGCCGAACCCGTGGCTATGGTCAACGGCACGGCCATCGGCAATCACGCCAAGGTCGGCGACATGGGCATCGACGGCCGCATCTACCCGGTCAGCGTCGAGAAGAGGAAGCAGCCGGGCAAGGACCTGTTCCAGCACGCCTGGG
>JAMDBH010000145.1:0-2901 GCA_023487615.1 Gammaproteobacteria bacterium | reverse complement strand
TCAGCCGCGAGGTCATCTACCAGGACGCCCTTGCCAAGGGCCTGGACAAAAAGCCCGAGATCGTCGCCGAGCTTGAAAACCAGAAGCGCAATATCCTCGCCAACATGGCCATCCGCCAGCATATCGAGTCCAACCCAATCACCGATGAGGCGATGAAGAAGGAATACGAATCGCACATGGGGAATGTGAAAACCAAGGAATACAAGGCCAAGCACGTGCTGGTCAAGACCGAGGACGAGGCCAAGGCCATCATCGCGGAGCTCGACAAGGGTGGTGATTTCACCAAGATCGCCAAGGAGAAATCCATAGATACCGGCTCCGGGCAGAACGGCGGCGATCTGGGTTGGTTCGATCCGCGTCAGATGGTCAAACCATTCGCCGATGCGGTCACCAGCATGGAAAAAGGCACCTACAGCAAGACGCCGGTGCAGTCGCAGTTCGGCTGGCATGTGATTCTGGCGGAAGACAGCCGTGAGGTTGCACCGCCCGAGTTCGACAAGGTCAAGGAAAACGTGCGCGGCGTGATGCGCAACAAGCAGATCAAGGACTATCTGGAAGGTCTGAAGGCCAAGGCCAAGGTGGAGATCAAGCTGGCCACCGCACCGGCACCTGCCGCACCTGCTCCGGCGGCTGCACCGGCCTCAACCCCGGCGCCGCAACCTGCCGCAGCCCCTGCCGCAGAGCCCGCCAAGAAGTAGTCTTCAGCACATCCGGCACAGGCCAGGGAAGGCCTGTTTCGTGCGTGCTGTTATAGGGTAGAATTTTTGATCCCTGTTCACACGTTACCGTCATGGAGGAACCTCATGAGTAAAATCGCCATCGGCAAGCCCGTCCCCGATTTCAAACTGCCCGCCACCGGCGGCAAGACCGTCAGCCTCGCCGATCTCAAGGGTAAAAATGTCGTGCTGTATTTTTATCCGAAGGACAAAACGCCCGGCTGCACCCTGGAAGGCCAGAACTTTCGTGACGAGCAGTCGAAATTCGCCAAGCTCGATACGGTGGTGCTGGGTGTCTCCCGCGACAGCGTCAAATCTCATGAATCTTTCAAGCAGCAAGAGGCCTTTAACTTCGACCTGTTAGCGGACGAAGACGAAAAGGTCTGCCGGATGTTTGATGTCATCAAGCCGAAAAACATGTACGGCAAAGAAGTGATGGGCGTGGAGCGCAGTACCTTTTTGATTGATAAAAAGGGCGTGCTGCGCAAGGAATGGCGCAAGGTCAAAGTGGATGGCCATGTCGCCGAAGTGCTGGAGGCGGTAAAGGCCTTGGCGGATTAGCATATGCTCGAAATACTTCACCCCCATCCCAGCCTTCCCCCGTCGAGGGGGAAGGAGTTTTAACTGTGGCAAGAAAAGAAATCACCGGCAAACGGATCTTTGTGCTCGACACCAATGTGTTGATGCACGACCCTACTGCGATCTTCCGCTTCCAGGAGCACGACGTGTACATCCCCATGGTCGTGCTGGAGGAACTGGACGCCGGCAAAAAGGGCATGTCAGAAGTCGCGCGCAACGCGCGTCAGGTGAGCCGCTTCCTGGATGAGCTGATGTGCAACGCCAGCAAGGAGGAAATAGATCAGGGCCTGCAGTTACCCTCCCTCAACCATCTCTCCAGCGCCGGCGCCGATGCAAGCCGCGGCCGGCTATTCTTCCAGACTCACGCCCTGGAGACCACCCTGCACGACGCCTTGCCCGGCAACAAACCCGACAACAACATCCTCGCCACCGCCTTTGCGCTGCAACGGCAACGCCCCGATGTCACGGTGGTCCTGGTCACCAAAGACATCAATCTGCGCATCAAGGCGGCGGTGCTCGGCATTTATGTCGAGGACTATTACAACGACCAGGTGCTGGATGACGTCAATCTGCTCTATAGCGGCTATGCGGAATTACCCCAGGGCTTTTGGGACACGCACAGTAAGGACATGTCCTCTTGGAAGGAGAGCGGCCGCACCTTTTACAAGGTCACCGGTCCCGGTGTTGAGCAGTGGTACCCCAATCAATTTCTTTATGACTCGGCAGAGGGTGGTTTTCAGGCGGTCGTGCGCGACCTGCAAGGCCCGACGGCCACCATCGAACTGGTGCGCGACTATCACGGCGCGCGACACACCGTGTGGGGTATCAACGCACTCAACCGCGAGCAAAACTTCGCGCTCAACCTGCTCATGGACCCCGACATTGATTTCGTAAGCCTGCTCGGCATCGCCGGCAGCGGCAAAACCCTGTTGACGCTGGCCGCGGGGCTTGCCCAGGTGCTGGAAGAAAAACGCTATGCCGAGATCATCATGACGCGCGTCACGGTGCCGGTGGGCGAGGACATCGGCTTTTTGCCTGGCACGGAGGAAGAAAAGATGACGCCGTGGATGGGCGCGCTGATGGACAATCTGGAGGTGCTGACCAAATCCGACGTGGGCGGAGATTGGGGGCGCGCCGCGACCAATGACCTGATACGCAACCGCATCAAGATCCGCTCGCTCAACTTCATGCGCGGCCGCACCTTCCTCAATAAATTCATCATCCTCGACGAGGCGCAGAACCTCACCTCCAAACAGATGAAGACCTTGATCACCCGCTCCGGCCCCGGCACCAAGGTGGTGTGTCTCGGCAACATCGCGCAGATTGACACCCCCTACCTCACCGAAACCACCTCGGGCCTGACCTACGTGGTGGATCGCTTCAAGGCATGGGAGCACAGTGGCCACGTGACCCTCACCCGCGGCGAACGCTCACGCCTCGCGGATTACGCCTCGGAGGCGCTGTAGGCCATATTGTTATTGCGGCGAAAAAGCTTCACCTTATAAGGAAGCTCTGAAAAAGTCATCCATGACATTTTTCAGAGACGAAAAATGAAAAGTGCGATTTTCATTTTTCTTCATTATTCAACCGCTTAACGCGGTTGAAT
>JAMDBH010000056.1 GCA_023487615.1 Gammaproteobacteria bacterium | reverse complement strand
GGCTTTCAGCCGGGTAAACTCCTCGTGGTGATAACACCCGCGCATAGTGAGTAGGGGCTGTTTTCTTCGTGCTACCAGATATACTCAACTTTCAGTCCTGCAACATAACTAACGTTAGACCCCATCATTGCAATCACTGCATAAATTTGTAGTAGCGTAATAAGCTTAACTCACTGCCGCAATACGCATTTCTGATATAAATCCTTGAAGACACCCTGCGGGTCATATTTGCGCTTTAGCTGTGTATACACCGGCTTATTGTAAATTTCCCAAAATTCTCCGGGTTCGTAGTAGGAGTCCGAGTAGAGCGATTTAATGCCGCCCAGTTCGGCGACTTTGCGTTCGATTTTGCGGTTGTAGTAGCCCTTGGGATGCTGCTCCCGGCCCTTGACGACATCCCAGAAGCCGAAGTTCACGTAGAGTGTGTTGGGCATACGGAACAGATCGAACTGTACGTTGGGCTGATAGGGATGTATGGGGCAGATCCAGATCGGCAGGATGCCAATCTCGCGGTGAAAGAAGTCGAGGAATTGCGGCGCGTTGGCGATGGGGATGTCGACATCCTGAATGACGGATTCGCTGTGCACTCCCATGAGCCGGTCGAGCCGTTTGGTAATCTTCCACTTGCTGTTCCAGCGCATGATCTTGCTGTAGGTGACGGAGTTCAGGAGGGACTTGCCGACGATGCGCCGGATGAGGGGATTCTGGACGAAAAAATTTCTGGAGCACCAGAACCAGTCGGTGTCCCAGCGCCAGATGTAGTCGTGCGTGGTGAGGAAGTCCGTCGTTCTTTCACGGAGCGAGCGGTAATAGATATTTTTGTAGGTGTAGTCGCTCACAAAGGGCGCGTTATCCGCAAATCTGCCGAGGGTGATGACCATCTCGTTGCGCCCGAAGACCACGCCGTCGACAAAGTCCACGTCTTGAGCGCAGCGTTGTTCCAGATCACGGAAATACTCTGTGGGATCGGTGTGGCGGATGTGCTGAAGCTGAACAAACTTCTTCACGGGTATGGCCTTTGCTTTCAGCTTCAGCGCATAGCCCAGTGTGCCGTAGGAATTCGGGAAACCGAAAAAGAGGTCTTTGTGTTCGTTGTCCGGTGTGCACAGTACGACCCGGCCGTCCGGCAGCAGGATTTCCATTTCCAGTATCGTTTCGTGCACCAGGCCGTATTTGAAGGAGGAGGCCTCGATGCCGACGCCCGCCGCCGCGCCGCCGAGGGTAATGGATTTGAGTTGGGGCACCACTGCGGGCATTACGCCGTGCGCCAGCATGGCGTCGACCAGCTTCTCGTAGGTGGTCATCCCCTCGGCTTCCACCCAGCCGTTGGCGGCATCCACCTGCAACACGTTGTTGAAATTTCTGACGTCGAGTTTGCGCTTGGGCGCGTTATTGCGGTCGCGGAACAGGTTGGAGGTATTCTTGGCCAGGCCAACAGCCATGCCTTCACTGGCCCGCAGTTCGGCAAGAAGCCGTTGCTTCTTTTCTTCATACGTCGCCATGGGTATCCTCGCCGGAATCGTATAAGAAAGCCCTGCTCATCGGGTAATTGTCCATGACGTTACCCTTGCTGAAGGTGATCTGGAACAAGTGCGTGCGCGTGTTGGGGGAGCGAAACATCTCCGCGCAGGCATAGAGGTAGATGCGCCACTTGCGGCGGAAATACTCGTTGAATTTCTCCGGGTTCAGTTGATGGATGTTCTCCCAGTTCCGGTCGAAGCGCTCCGCCCAGCAATCAAGAGTCAGCGCGTAGTGGCGGCGCAGATTCTCCACGTCCAGAATTTCCAGCCCGCAGTCTTCCATGGCGCAGATCGCATCGGCCAGGCTGGGTATCCAGCCGCCGGGGAAGATGTGCTTGCGGATATAGAACTCGGTCTCGCTGCGGCCTACGTGGCCGATGAAATGCAGCATTCCCAGCCCGCCGGGTTTGAGGCAGTCGGCATGGGCGCGGATCACCTCGCGCAACTGGTCCGGTCCAGCGTGCTCCAGTACCCCGATGGAAACACACTTGTCGAACTGCCCTTGTATCTCGCGGAAATCCTGTTCGCGAACGGTAAGCTTTGCCTGCAGGCCGCGTCGGTCGATTTCCTCCCGCAGCACTGCGACTTGCTCCGTGGTGGTGTTGATGCCGGTGACGGGCGCGCCATAGCTTTCCCACGCGTGAAACATGAAGCCGCCCCAGCCGCAGCCGATATCGACCACGGTTTCGCCCGGTTTGAGCCGGATCTTCCTGCACACGTGTTCTATCTTGTTGCGTTGCGCTTGTTCCAGATCGCGCGTGCCTTCTTTCCAGTAGGCGCAGGTATACATCATGACCGGCAGGTCGAGCCAGGCGCGGTAAAAATTAGTGCCCAGGCCATAGTGAAAGCGGGCATTGGCCTTGGCCTGGGCGTGCGACTTGTTGCTGAAACGAAACTCATGCCAGCGATTGCGGATGGCGACCAGCGGGTTGGGTTTCTGGTCCAACGTCATATCCATCCCGGCGCGCAGCGCCAGTTGCAGGCTGCCTTCGACGTCTATGTCTTGGGCGGAATAGGATTCCAGCAGGCCCACATGACCGAAGAGCAGGGCGATCCATTCCGCCCATCTGTTCTTGAAGATGATCGTGGTCTCCGGCGTGCCGGCACAGTTCTGGTAACTCGATCCGTCGGCGAATACGACCCGGAAGCATACACGGGTCAGGTGTTCCCTCGACAGCAGAATGTTTTTGGAGTAGTTCAATTGTGATAGCTGTCGTGCTTTTAGATTGGCAAGGTCTACCGACCAGTTTCAGCTTAGATTAAACGAAGGGGGATAACAAGGTGGGCCGAACGACAGCACAAGACGTGCTTGCTGGAACCAGTTTAAGGAATCGAAGTTGCGCTGGGGACGACAAAGATGAAGTTACTATAACCGTACTGGTCGAGGCGAGAGGGTGAGCTGCGAAGCAGAGAACGCCTAGCGCTTGGAGTGCTAGGCTGGGAATCCTCTTGCCCCAACAGTGATGTTGGTCGGGGCGAGAGGGTGAGGCGCGAAGCGCAGAACGCCTGGCGCCGGGAGCGGCCAGGCTGGGAGTCCTCTCGCCCCAACAGGGATGTTTGGTCGGGGCGAGAGGGTGAGGCGCGAAGCGCAGAACGCCTGGCGCCGGGAGCGGCCAGGCTGGGAATCCTCTCGCCCCAACAGGGATGTTTGGTCGGGGCGAGAGGATTTGAACCTCCGACCACCTGAACCCCATTCAGGTGCGCTACCAGGCTGCGCTACGCCCCGATTCTTAAAAAACAATGACTTATGTTTGACTGCTGGGCCACAATTACCGGCTTTGTTTAGCGTGATCGTCT
>JAMDBH010000133.1:1088-3353 GCA_023487615.1 Gammaproteobacteria bacterium | reverse complement strand
CAAAAACAACCCGCGCGTCATCGCGCTGCCGCACCTCGGGGCCTCCACCGCCGAGGCGGAGGATAACTGCGCCGTCATGGTGGCGGAGCAGGTGAGCGACTTTCTCGAGAACGGCAACATCAAAAATTCGGTGAATTATCCCGAGGTCATCATGCCGCGCAACGAGGGTTACCGCATCGCCATCGCCAACGCCAACGTCCCCAACATGGTGGGGCAGATCTCCACGGCCATGGCCAAGGCCGGGCTCAACATTGTGGACCTGCTCAACAAGTCGCGCGGTGACTACGCGTTTACGCTCGCAGATGCGGCAAGCCCTATCCCTGAGTCCGTGATTAAAGAAATTCGGGCTATTGAGGGCGTGTTGTCGGTAAGGACTCTTTAAAGCAGAGAAAAGATACAAGGGAAAAGAGAAAAGGGGAGTGTAAATAACCAATATGACTAAGCGCAGTTTTTCTTTTCTCTTGCCTCTTTGCTCTTTTCTCTATGCTTAATTATGGATGACAAACTCTCCGATCTGCGCACGCGTATTGATGATCTGGACGAACGTATCCAGACCTTAATCAGCGCGCGCGCGGCGCTGGTCAAAGAGGTGGGCCAGGTCAAGCAGGAATTGGGGGAGAGCGCCGACTGTTACCGGCCCGAACGTGAGGCGGAGATTTTGCGCAAGGTTGCGGCTCGTAATCAAGGGCCGCTGAGCGACGAGGATCTTGTCTATCTGTTTCGTGAGCTGATGTCGGTGTGCCGCGCCCTGGAGCAGCCGATGCGCGTCGCCTATCTGGGTCCTGAAGGGACTTTCACCCAGACCGCCGCCTTAAAACACTTCGGCCACTCGGTGCAGTTAATGCCGCAGTCGAGCATCGAGCAGATCTTTCATGATGTCGAGGCGGGGGTCATGGCCTATGGCGTGGTGCCTGTCGAGAATTCTTCCGAGGGTGTGGTCAATCATACCCTGGACATGTTCATGACCTCCCCCTTGAGGATTTCCGGCGAGATCGAATTACGCATCCATCACCATCTGTTGGGACGCATGAAGGATCTCAAGTCCGTCACCTGCGTCTATGCCCATCAACAGGCCCTGGCCCAGTGCCGTCGTTGGCTGGACGCGAACCTGCCCGGCGTCGAGCGCATGGCGGTGCGCAGCAATGCCGAAGGGGCGCGCCGCGCCGCGCAGGAAACCGGTGTGGCTGCGATCGCCGGAACCAACGCCGCCGAGATCTATCGGCTAAAAGTGTTGGCGGCGGATATCGAGGATGAGGCGAATAACACCACGCGCTTTCTGGTCATCGGCCGTCAGTCGGTGCCGCCCAGCGGCAATGACAAGACCTCATTGATGATTTCAACGGGCAATCGGCCGGGCGCCTTGTATCATTTGCTGCAACCGTTCGCCCGCCACAACATCAGCCTGACGCGCATCGAGTCGCGTCCCTCGCGGCAAGCCGCGTGGGACTATGTGTTCTTCGTAGACCTCGACGGGCACAGCCAGGATCCGGACGTTGCGGAGACCCTCAAAGAGCTGGGGGCGGAGGCGTCGTTTGTGAAAGTCCTGGGCTCGTATCCGCGTGCCATTCTTTAGTCTTGCCAAGCACGATTGAGTATGTCATTTATTGATCTCGCCGTGCCGGGTATCCGGTGTGTGCAACCGTATGTGCCGGGCAAACCGCTCGCTGAATTGGAGCGCGAATACGGTGTGACGAACGCGATCAAGCTTGCCTCCAACGAAAATCCACTGGGACCAAGCCCGCTGGCGGTAGCGGCTGTGCGCGAAGGCCTGCATGACGTGGCCCGGTATCCTGACGGCGGCTGTTTCGCATTGAAGACAGCATTGGCCGCACGGCTTGGTGTGCACGAGAATCAAATCATCCTGGGCAATGGCTCCAATGACATTCTGGAGTTTGCCGCGCGCGCCTTTGTTACACCCGAACATGAGGTCATTTTTTCGGAACATGCCTTCGCGGTCTACCCGATTGTCACCCAGATAGTAGGCGCGCGTGCGCGAGTTGCGCCGGCGCGTGACTGGGGTCATGACCTGGAGGCCATGCGTGGTTTGGTCAATGAACGCACGCGGCTGATTTTTATCGCCAATCCCAATAACCCCACGGGTACCTGGCTTGCGGCCAAACCGTTGGAGGATTTTATCAGTAGCCTGCCCTCCCATGTCATGGTGGTGGTGGATGAGGCCTATTTTGAATATGCCCGTGATGCCTGTCCCGATTATCCCGATGCCATGCAATGGCTGAACAACTATTCCAACCTCATTTTCTTGAG
>JAMDBH010000133.1:0-1078 GCA_023487615.1 Gammaproteobacteria bacterium | reverse complement strand
TCTGCTCCCGCTTGCTCCCACATCATGCGCACCTTGTTAAGCGCCTGTGTATCGGTCTCCGGCAAGGGTGTCAGCACCACGCGGCGTTTCTGGAACATCAGCGCGGATGACGCTTCTACCCCACTCTGCTCGATGCCGGCGATTGGATGGCCCGGCACAAAATTACCAGGCACTTTGCCAAACACTACATCCACGGCTTCAATCACACTCTGTTTGGTGCTACCTACATCGGTAATAATAGTCTTGGCATCCAGATGACCATTGAGCTGGCGCAGTATCGCCTCGGTACTTCCCACGGGCACAGCCAGCACGATCATATCCACACCGGCGGCAGCCCTTGCAATATCGGTGTCATAGCGGTCTATCACACCGAGTTCAACGGCCTTTTTTAATTGCGCGCTATTACGATTGCTACCGATGATCTCCTTGCAGGCCTCGGCCTTCTTGAGCGCGCGAGCGAGCGAACCGCCGATGAGCCCGACGCCGATGATAAGCAAGCGATTGATCAGCGGCATGATGCCAAGACCTTCTTCAGCGCTTCGACGCAACGCTCATTTTCTTGAGGTAATCCGACGGTAACGCGCAAATGGCGCGGCATACCGTAATTGGCCACCGGGCGCACGATCACACCTTCGCGCAACAGCGCTTCGTAAATGGATGCAGTGGGCCGGCCTACATCCACAGCGACGAAGTTACCGGCGGAAGGAATGAAGGGAAGCTTCATCGCCGCAAACGCCTCGGTCAATTGTGTCATCCCTTGCCGGTTGACCTCCAGACTGCGGGCGAGATGGTCCACGTCATCCAGCGCGGCCTCGGCCGCGAGTTGCGCAAGGCTGTTGACATTAAACGGCTGGCGCACGCGATCAAGCAGATTGGCCACGTCCGGGTGCGCGACGCCATAACCGATGCGCAAGCCCGCCAGGCCATAAACTTTGGAAAAGGTGCGCGCAACAATGAGGTTGGAATAGTTGTTCAGCCATTGCATGGCATCGGGATAATCGGGACAGGCATCACGGGCATATTCAAAATAGGCCTCATCCACCACCACCATGACATGGGAGGGCAGGCTACTGATAAA
>JAMDBH010000072.1 GCA_023487615.1 Gammaproteobacteria bacterium | reverse complement strand
TCACGTGAGGCCGGCGGCGAGCCGGTCGCCGACATCCGCGTGCGTTGCAGCCGGTTGCAGGGCATAGAGATTCCGCTGGATCAGGTGCCGCTTGCCATAGATGAGTTTCCTGCCATATTTATCGCCGCCGCTTGCGCCGAGGGTAAAACGGTGTTGCGCGGGGCCGAGGAACTGCGCGTGAAGGAGAGTGACCGTATCCAGGTGATGGCAGACGGCTTGCGGGCCTTGGGTATCCATGCGCGGCCTACCCCGGATGGGATTATCATTGAGGGCGGACAGTTGGGTGGCGGGGTGATAGAGAGCCGCGGCGATCATCGTATCGCCATGTCGTTCGCCATCGCGGCGCTGTGTGCCAAAGACGTTATCACGATCAACGATTGCGCCAACGTGAATACTTCGTTTCCCGGCTTCGTGGATCTGGCACGTCGGACGGGGCTGGATATAAGTAGCGAGTGGCGAGTAGCGAGTGGCGAGTAAAGACATGCTTCCATCCTCGCCACTCGTCACTAGCTACTCGCCACTGTTTTTATGATCCCGGTTATCACCATAGACGGACCCAGCGGGTCGGGAAAGGGTACGATCAGTCAGATCGTCGCCCATCGTTTGGGCTGGAATCTGCTGGACAGCGGTGCGCTGTATCGGTTGTTGGCCTTGGCGGCTCGTCAGGCCGGCATTCCCCTGGACAACGAGGCGGCGCTCGCCGTCTTGGCCAAAAAACTGGACGTGCAATTTGTCGCTGGAACTGAAGGGAAACCGCCCTCGCAGAATCAGGTCATGCTGGAAGGGGAGGACGTCGGCGAGATATTGCGCAGTGAGCAGTGCGGGAACGACGCCTCCAAGGTCGCGGCCTTGCCCGCCGTGCGTGAGGCCCTGCTGGATCGTCAGCGGGCCTTTCGCGCCCCGCCGGGTCTCGTCGCCGTTGGCCGGGATATGGGCAGCGTGGTTTTTCCGGATGCCGATCTTAAAATATTTTTGACCGCAAGCGCGGAAAGGCGCGCCCTAAGGCGCTATAAGCAGTTGAAAGACAAAGGGGTTGATGTTAAAATTCCGAGTCTAGTGGAAGAGATAGCTGAACGGGATGTGCGCGACAGCACGCGCTGTGTGGCGCCCATGGCGCCGGCTCACGATGCAGTGGTGCTGGATAGTTCGGATCTCACCATCGAGCAGGTCGCCGCTCGGGTGATGGACTTATGGCGTGAACACGCCCGGCGTTAGCCGTCACACTTAGAACTTATCCATAAATAATTTACCGCAGAGGACGCAGAGGGATACGATTAAAGACGGGTTGATTCTCCTCTGCGTCCTATGCGGTAAATCGTTTTTTGTTAGATGCTTTTAGAGTATTGCAGCAGTAGATTCATCAGGCGGTCCGGTATTGGCGCGGCCAACACGGACTATTTTATCAACGCGCATAGGCGCCTTTTTGGAGTAACGGCCAGCTTTATTTATTGGTCAAGGATTTGGGTATGATGGAAAATTTTGCGGAATTGTTTGAACAGAGTCTGACGACCAAACAGATGCGTCCGGGCTCGATAGTGACGGGTACAGTAGTCCATATCGGGCGCGATGTGGTGATCGTGAACGCCGGCCTCAAGTCGGAAGGTGTCATCCCCATCGAACAATTCTACAACGAGGACGGCAGTCTCGAAGTAGCCGTCGGGGATCAAGTAGATGTCGCCCTGGATATGCTGGAAGACGGCTTTGGCGAAACCAAATTATCGCGTGAAAAGGCCAAACGTGACCAAACCTGGGTACGCCTCGAGCGCGCCTTTGAAGCAAGCGACACCATCACCGGTATTATCAGCGGCAAGGTCAAGGGCGGGTTTACGGTGGACATCAGCGAGATTCGCGCCTTCTTGCCCGGTTCGCTCGTGGATGTGCGCCCGGTGCGCGACACCACCCATCTGGAAGGTAAAGCATAATCTGTATCCCTCATCAAGCTGGATCGCAAACGCAACAACGTTGTTGTCTCACGGCGCGCCGTGGTTGAAACGGAGACGAGTTCTGAGCGCGAGACCCTACTGGGGACTCTGCAAGAGGGCGAGATCGTCAAGGGTGTGGTCAAAAACCTTACCGATTACGGCGCCTTTGTGGATCTCGGCGGCATAGACGGCTTGCTGCATATCACCGATATGGCCTGGAAGCGGGTCAAACACCCAGGCGACGTGGTGAAGGTGGGCGATGAGATTGATGTCAAGGTGCTCAAGTTCGACAAGGAGCGCAATCGTGTTTCACTGGGCCTCAAGCAGCTGGGCGACGACCCGTGGGTCTATCTTGCCCGTCGATACCCGCAAGGCACACGCCTATTCGGGAAGATTTCCAATATCGCCGATTACGGTTGTTTCGTCGAGATCGAAGAGGGCATAGAGGGTTTGGTGCACGTCTCCGAAATGGATTGGACCAACAAAAACGTTCATCCCTCCAAGCTTGTGCAGCTCGGTGACGAGGTCGAGGTCACGGTGCTGGACATTGACGAAGAGCGCCGACGTATCTCGCTCGGCATGAAGCAGTGCAAGCCCAATCCCTGGGAAGAATTCTCTACCACGCACAACAAGGGCGATCACATCACAGGCAAGATCAAATCCATCACCGACTTCGGTATTTTCATCGGCCTTGACGGCGGTATAGACGGCCTGGTGCACTTGTCGGACATCTCCTGGAATACCCCCGGCGAAGAGGCCGTGCGTAACTACAAGAAAGGCGATGAACTGGAAACCGTGATCCTCGCGGTGGACCCGGAGCGTGAGCGCATTTCATTGGGCATCAAACAGCTTGATAAAGATCCCTTCTCCAATTTTGTCGCCGAACACACCAAGGGTAGCGTTGTAAAAGGCGTCGTGAAAGAGGTGGACGCGAAAGGGGCCGTGCTGCAACTGGCGGAAGGCGTGGAAGGACACCTGCGCGCCTCGGAATTATCGCGTGACCGCGTCGAAGATGTCCGCACCGTGCTGAAGGTGGGCGATGAGGTGGAATCCAAGTTCCTGGGCGTAGACCGAAAAAACCGCACCATTACGCTTTCCATGAAGGCCAAGGCCAGTGATGAAGAGGCGGAGGCCGTTCAGGATTACAGTCGTGGCGGCTCGGTAAGCAACACCACTTTGGGCGATATCCTCAAGAAGCAGATGGAGACCAAAAACGCCTGAAGTCTGTCCAAAGGAAACTCTGAATAATTCCATCCATGGAATTTTCAGAGACGAAAAGCAAAAACGTGGTTTTTGCCTTTCTTCATTTTTCAAATACGTACGTATTTGAAAAATGGCGGCACATCCGTGTACCGCAGAAATCTCTGTATATACAGAGATTTCTTAACGGATTCTACTGAGGGATACAGATTATGACGAAATCGGAACTCATAGAGATACTTT
>JAMDBH010000086.1 GCA_023487615.1 Gammaproteobacteria bacterium | reverse complement strand
TGCAGAGGCGGGCAACCGGAAGTCGTCGAAGGACAGCTCCCAGGTCTGCCAGCCGAAGTATCCGATCTTGCGGACGGGGTTGCCGGTGATGCCCGCGGGGAACACGCCGCGATTCTTCTCCACCAGTTTGTAGAAGGCGTTGGTTTCAGCCCAGAATCGGAGGATCTCATGCTCCTGGGCGACGAAATCCACTTTCGCAGGCACTTCGCGGAACGGCATCTTATCCTCCTCGGCGACAAAACAACAAGGCCCTCGTCCACATCGGGACGAGGGCCAAGCTCTCGCGGTACCACCCCATTTGGCACGCCGTGGCGTGCCCACTTATCGCCGGCGGGGCCAACAGAGCCCGAGCAGCGCGCCCCGTTAACGTCGGGCGAATCCGGACGGACCTACTGAGCGCCAAGCGCCGTTCGACCGTCAGCTCGGGAGGGATTTTCGGCGGCTACCTGCGCACCTGGCTCGCACCTGGCCCAGGCTCTCTGAGCGCCATCCGCTGCCTACTCGTCTCCGTCAACGCTGTTGCATATACTGTACCCAGTATACCACCGCCCCATGTCAAGGCCAAACAGGGGCTTGTGCCTGCAAGCTCAAGGGAGGGCTCATGGCGATCGAGATCCGCGACATGCTGCCCGAGGATGAAATGTATGTTGGCACATGCACGCACGCCGGGGAATCCGCCGAGATCGACCGTGAAGGCGCCCGCCGCGTGGTGTGGCTGCGCAGCATGGAGGCGCAGGGGCTGCGCACCTGGGCCGCCTTCGTAGACGGCCAGCGGGCTGGCTTTGCCTATGCCATGCCCATCGAGGTCTGCCCGTGGGGGCCGCTGGGCACCGGGCTGCTGGCGCTGCCGTGCCTATTCGTGCCCAGCTCTACAACCGGGCATGGCGTGGGGCGCGCCCTGGTGCAGGCTGCCGAGGAGGAGGCTCGTCGGCAAGGATTGCACGGACTGGCCACCATCGGTTATTTCCATGATTTTTGGCTCTTTCCCGCGCCGTTCTATGAAAGATGTGGCTTCCAGGTGCTCGCCCGACAGGACACCGCGGCACTGCTCTGGAAGCCGTTTGATGCCCAGGCCCAGCCACCGCGCCTACCCACGCCGCAATACGCCTACACGCCCACACCCGGCAAGGTGGTCGTCGACCTCTTCTGGAACATCTTTTGCTCCACCAGCGATAGAGGCCCAGCGTGTGCGCGAGGTAGCCGCCGAATTCGCCGATGCCGTAGTGTTGCGCGAATACGATGCCTGCGACCCGACTGTCTTTCAACGCCACCAGATCTCGCGGGCCATTTATGTCAATGGTCAGGAGATCGGCTGGGGGGGTGAGGCTCCACGCGAGGGCATCCGCGAGGCCATCGAGAAGGCCCTGAAGGTTGGCTAGAGCACCCCGTACGCACACGAATCTACGAATGCCTCGGAGGAGTGGATGACAGATCTCCCGCAGCCTGACGCAACGCATCCCCTTACTCGATGGCTGTGGGCCAGAGCGGCAATGCTCTGCCTTATCTTGCTCATAGCGACGGCCTTGCGGGTGATTCACCTCGACAGCCCGACCTTATGGTGGGATGAGGGCAATAACGCCTACTTTGCACATCTCACCCCCACCGAACTGCTGCATATGTCTCGCGTCACGCTGGAGACTGACCCGCCGGTGCATCGGTTAGCGCTGCACGTCTGGCTGGCGACGCTCGGCGATAGCGTGCTGAACCTGCGTCTGCTCTCGGCGGTGTGTGGCGTGCTGACCGTCGCCTTGACCTATGCCTGGGGACGCCGGCTGGGCGGCACGCGCGTTGGACTGCTGGCGGCGGCGCTGATGGCTATTTGGCCGCTGCACATCCACTACAGCCGCGAGGCCAAAGCCTATCCTTGGGTGACGCTGTGGGCCGGGCTGAGCGCCTACCTCTGGCTATGCTATGTCGATCCAGAGCCGCACTCTACACGCCGGCGCCGGTTGGCCTGGTTTGGGGCAGCGCTCGGCGCCTTCTTATCGCTCGGAGCCCACTTTTATGCTGCTCTATGGATCGCCGCCCAGGGGTTAGGTCTGGCGATACTGTTGGGGGTCAACCGCACGGCGTGGTCAGAGGCCTGGCGACGCTTGCTGCGCTGGGGGAGCGTCCAGGCCGCGGCCGTGGTCGGCGTGCTTCCCTGGGTGCTCCTGACTTTCGCGACAACCATGCGTGGGGCCGAGCGCCTGCCCGATAGGGCGAACACCGACAGTCTGGCAGTCTATATGCGTGAGATAGGCGGCAGTCTGGCGACAACGCCCGCAGCGTACGGTTGGGCGTGCGCACTGGCGGCGGTCATACTGTTGACGGCAATAGCCGTGGCGATTTGGCGCAAGCGCAAAGGGCGCGAGATCGTGCTGTTGGCGCTTGTTTTGACCCCGTTGGCGCTGGGTTTTGCGGCGCAACAGAGCGTGGGCTTTCTCCACGCGCGTTTCTTGCTCTATCTCACGCCGCCAGCGGCCGTGTTGGCAGCCGAGGGCCTCTTGCGCTTGCGCAAGATCGGCTGGGCAGTGGGCTTGGCACTGGTCATTGCCTGGGGAGCGAGCATGGCCGCAGCCTATGCACCGTTTGCCAAACCCGAGGATGATCTGCGCCCACTGGCGCAGGCGCTGGCATCCAACGTGCGCGCGGGCGATGCCGTCGTGGTAACTTATATATGGCAAGAGGGCATGCTACGCATGGAGATGCCCCAGCTCCCCGTCACATATCACCTAGGATGGTTCAGTCAAGAGGGGGTCGCCCAAGAGATCGAGCCGATGTGGGGAGCGCAGGGCCGCCTGTGGCTTTTGACCTATCGCGTGGGCTTGCAACACCCCGTCAACACCGGTGGCTGGTGGCTCGAACACAATGCAGCACGAGCCTTCTTGACGCAACAGGGTCCGTATAACCTAGCGCTGTATCTTCACCCACCCTCCTCGAACGCCCCATTGACCAAAAGGGCCGATTTCGAGGGGCAGATCACTTTGGCTGCCGGCCCACTCCACAGCGTCGTACGCATCGGAGACGCCTTACCCTTCACGCTCGCTTGTACGTTGGGAACCGTTCAGGGATCTGATGACGCTGCGTGAGGCGATGGATCGCCTGTTCGAGGATAGCTTTGTTCGTACGGGCACCCGTTGGGCGCCGGGCACCGAGGTGGGTTGCGATCTGCCGATCGATGTCTATACGACCGACGAAGAGATCGTCATTATCGCCTCGGTGCCAGGTATGAGTCCTGGCGATGTCGAGATCACCTTAGAAGCCGATACACTCACGATCAAGGGAGAAATTCCTGGGCCCCTCGAGAACGTGGATTACATCGCCCAAGAACGCTCGTGTGGCAAGTTCCAGCGCACCCTGAGGCTGAGCATTCCGGTGCAAGCTGACAAGGCCGAGGCGACCTTTGATCGCG
>JAMDBH010000040.1 GCA_023487615.1 Gammaproteobacteria bacterium | reverse complement strand
ATGAAGATGTTTGTATTGAGTTCGCTCCGTTGGATATCCATGCCCAAAACCGGATTTCAGGCGCGGATAGCTTTACCCATAAGTCGGTGAGTGAGCCTACACTTCCCGTTACGTCCCCGCCCCCTGGTTAGGGGGCGGGACAGGGTGGGGTAGATAAAAGAGTGTATTGCTCAGGAGTCACATCATAAGCATTGTAGCCTTACTTTGTGACTCCTGAGCAGTTAGATGAAGATCTGACTGAAAAGTTTAACCCTGGACGCTTTATTGACTGGCCGGTTTACCCTGAAAGCCCGTAAGACTGGCGATTCCCATCAGCAGAAGCCCCAGCAGTATCAAAGCCGGTCCAACAATACCGAATGGGCTACCCAATATCGCCCCGGCCCAGGGTAAACCCAGCGCCACGGCGAGATAAAGCAGGCCGGAATGGAGCAGCGCGCCCAGTATAAACACCCAGCTGATCACCTGCTTGAATGTAGCGGACACTGTCAAAAAACCAAGCACCAGTCCCACCACGATATTCAACATAGCCTCTAGATTGCCGTGCGCGTGTGGCCCGCCCTTGATGCCTTGTATGGGGGCGTAGCTGTTGAGGCGCGCGGACAGCGCCAGCAGTCCGTTCGCCGTTTGTTTCGCGATCTCGTCCGCGTTCATCGGGGTGAGATTCGTCTCGAATTGATTCTCGGCCGCCTGTTGCAAGGCGCCCAGCTTTTCCTGTTTGACCGCCTCGGTCTTGTCCACATCGCCCAAAAAAGTCACCACCATGTAAGGACCCAGCGCCGCTGTCAGCACCAGATAGAAAAATCCAAATACGATGTTCTTTTTACCGATCATCACATTTCTCCTTTACCTGATTAGTACGTAGCAGAAAAGTCACCGGGCCGTCATTGATCAGGCTCACCTGCATGTCCGCACCGAATAGGCCGCTTTCTACTTTACCATGAAGGCCCCGGGCCTGTTGCAGTAGATAATCAAACAGATGCGCACCATGCGCAGGATCTGCGGCGGGGGTAAAGCTGGGGCGCAGCCCTTTCTGCGTATCGGCTGCAAGCGTGAATTGAGGAACGAGCAGTAGCTCTCCCTGAATATCGCGCAGGCTGAGATTCATTTTCCCGGCGGCGTCGGCAAACACGCGGTAACCAAGCAGACGTTCCAGCAACCGCTCCGACTGTGCTTCGTCGTCGGCGCGTTCGACGCCGATGAACACCAACAACCCTTTGCCGATGCGCGCGATGGTTTGTCCGTCAACATCAACCTGCGCCTGCGCAACGCGCTGCAACAGGGCGATCATATAAGGCGCTGCGCCATGTCTTCCGCCGCCCGCATCAGGGCGTCGGTTATACCCTTTTCGCTCGCGGCGTGCCCGGCGTTGGGGATAATCTTGAATTCCGCCTGCGGCCAGGCCTTGTGCAAATCCCAAGCGCTCTCCAACGGGCAAACGATGTCGTAACGGCCATGCACGATCACGCCGGGGATAGTGTGTAAACGATGCGCGTCGCGCAGTATCTGATTAGGCGCAAGGAAACTGTCCTGCACGAAATAATGACACTCAATGCGCGCCAAGCTGAGCGCCGTCCTGGGGTCGCTGAAATGATCCACCACGGAACGATTCTCCAGCAGCGTCAAGGTGCGCCCTTCCCACAAAGACCAGGCCTTGGCCGCCGCCATGCGCGCGATTTCGTCCGCTCCTGTCAACACGCGATAGTAAGCATGCAGCAAATCTTCACGTTCTTTCTCGGGAATAGGGCGTAAGAAATCCTGCCAGTAATCTGGGAAGATGCGGTTGGCGCCTTCTTGATAAAACCACCGGATCTCGCGAGGACGGCACAAAAAAATACCGCGCAAGATCAATCCTAAAACACGTTCGGGATGCGTCTCCGCATAGACTAGAGCAAGCGTCGAGCCCCACGAACCGCCGAACAACACCCAGCGCTCGATGCCCAGATGATCGCGTATACGCTCCATATCCGAGACCAGCGCTTGCGTGTTATTCCCTGCAAGTTCCGCGTGAGGAACGGAACGACCGCAGCCACGCTGGTCGAATAAAATGATGCGGTAGACGTTTGGATCAAAAAACCGCCGATGATACGGTTCGCAACCTGCGCCCGGCCCGCCATGCACGAACAACAACGGTAAACCCTGAGGATTGCCGCACTCTTCGACGTGGAGCACATGCTGAGGGTCCACCGCCAGGCTGTGCTGCACGTAAGGTTTGATGTCGGGGTATAGAGTAAGCATGCGGATCTGCCATGTCCTGGGCGGCTTGCGCCGCTTTACTTTTCAATATAAAGTAAAGGAACATACAACGCAAGCAAGGCGCCAGGCAGATGACTTATTTAAAATTATCCTCCAAGAACCAGATCGTGCTCCCTAAGGAGGCGCGCGCCGCCATGCAGGTCAAGGCGGGCGACCGGGTACTGGTAGTGGTCAAAGGCAAAGTCACGATTTTAATGCCCAAGCCAAAAAGCTACATGCAAGCCTTGGCGGGCATCGGTAAGGGGATGTACCCGAAAAACCACCTCAAGCGCGAACGCCGCGCGTGGTGAGCCTTGCCGATATGGAGCGATTTCTCCGGCGCCACAAGGTGGTCGGGCTCGACTCTAATATCCTGATTTATCTCATCGAAGCTCATCCGCAATACCAGGACTTCTGCAAAAAAATATTTACTTCGATAGAATCCGGCCGCAACCTCGGTATTTGCTCAACGGTTTCACTGCTTGAAATTCTGGTCCAGCCCTACCGCAAAAAGGATGATGAAACGGTAAACCGCTGTTACGGCTTACTGACCACCTACCCTCACCTTGCCTGGGTGGAGTTATCGGTTGCAATCGCCGATCTGGCCGCCCAACTACGAGCTCAATACCGGCTAAAAACACCCGACGCAATCATATTGGCCACGGCCCTGGATTCCGGAGCAACGGGCTTGATCGCCACTGATGTTCAATTGAAGCACGTCGCGGAACTGGAGTTATTGGTGCTGAACTAAGGAATCTCTGATTTATTCATGGATTCCTTAGCCATTATATCTTTCGATACACGTCTCCGCCATGAGCGGTAAACTCCCGCGCCTTTTCCTGCATACCCGTTTCCAGCGCCTGCTCGGCGTCTTGTATCCCCTGTTGCGCCGCATAATCACGCACGTCCTGGGTGATTTTCATGGAGCAGAAGTGCGGGCCGCACATGGAACAGAAGTGGGCGAGCTTGGCGGATTCTTTGGGTAACGTTTCGTCGTGGAATTCGCGCGCCTTATCCGGGTCGAGGCCGAGGTTGAACTGGTCTTGCCAGCGGAATTCGAAGCGCGCCTTGGACAATGCGTTGTCGCGTAACTGCGCGCCGGGGTGGCCCTTGGCAAGATCGGCGGCGTGGGCGGCGATCTTGTAGGTGATGATGCCCTCGCGCACGTCATTTTTGTCCGGCAGGCCAAGATGCTC
>JAMDBH010000003.1 GCA_023487615.1 Gammaproteobacteria bacterium | reverse complement strand
TGATGGTGACGGTGTAGGCGAATACATAGCGGTGCAGATCCGGGATGGACTGCTCGCCGATGTAGGCCGTCTGGACATCAACCTTGATACTATAAGGAGATTTATTCATGCCCTTCATTTTCTCGCTAACCATCATGCTATGCAAGACCTGGTAAAACTCATAACCGGGCCGCCGCCAGCGCCGCACCCATCAGCCCCACCTTGGGATTCATCACCACCCGCACCGGCATCTTTTCCAGCAAGTGCGACATCGCACCCTTGTTGATGAAGGCCCGGATCAATCCGCCCGCGTTGATTCTCTCGATCAGTTTGGGCGCAATGCCGCCGGCGATGTATACGCCCCCGTACGGCAGCGTAACCAAGGCAAGATTGCCCGCATAGCCGCCGTAGATGGCGATAAAAAGATCCACCGCCACCTGCGCCGTTTTGTCCATCCCGCTCAAGGCCAGCGTGGTGATGGCGGTGGGCAGATCGTTATTCTGCACCAGGCGCTGCGGCAATGCGTCATTGGCCACGCGGCTGCGGGTGCGCAGAAATTCATATATGTTCACCAGCCCCGGGCCGCACAGGATCTTCTCGTAACCGGCGCGGCCAAAGCGTTTAATCAGATACTCCAGCAACGCGACTTGCAAGGTATCGGAGGGAGCGAATCCGGCGTGCCCGCCTTCGGACGGCAACACATCATAGCCCCCCGGCCGCGAGACCAGCAAGGCGATGCCGAGCCCCGTGCCCGCGCCAACCACCAGACGCGGGGCCTGCGGCACCGGCGGGCGATCCTGAAGATCCACCAGATCTTCACGAGCCAAGGCCTCGATGCCGTAACCGACGGCCTGAAAATCATTGATGAGCAGGATCTTATCGAAGCCGAGTTCAACGCCGAGAGTCTTGGTGTCCAGCTGCCACGGCAGATTGGTCACCTTGACCGACTGCCCGCTCGGATTTTGCTCCACCGGCCCCGCCACACCAAAACAGGAGGCATTGATATGACGGCCAGCCGCCCAGCCCGCCGCCTGAATAAACTCCTTCAACATAGTCGTAAAGTCGGAGTAGCGCGCGCTCTCATAGCGCTGCTCAAAAATGACTTGTCCCTTTTTATCCCCCTGTTGATAGTCGGCAATCTGCAGCAAGGTCTTGGTGCCGCCGATATCGCCCGCCATTACCTTCATCCGTTCACCCGATCGCGTAGCTGTGCAGCAGCGGCCTCATCCAGATACCACTCCATTTCATGAACGGGTTGCAAACGCTGCACGGGTAAGGGGGGTGACTCGGGCGCACCCAGCGCCCGCCGCACAATCTCCGCCTTTTCTTTGCCTGCCGCCAGCATCAGGATATGCTTGGCGTGGGCGATAACGGGCAGTGAAAGGCTGATACGCCAAGCCTTGAGCCTGTCCGCATAGACCGCCACCGCATAACGGTCTTCCCGCTCGGTAACCGCGATCCCAGCCGCGGGGAACAGCGAGGCGATGTGCCCATCCGGCCCCAGCCCTAACAGCACCAAATCAAATTGCGGCACGCCTTCTTTCGACGTACAGGGACGTACTAGTGTCGGTCGCTCCCGGCATCCTGCCTCCTGCGACATTGGTAGAACCCTTCGCTGTCGCTCTTCCCTGTACGGCACGGGAGGCAGGACGCCGGGAGCGACCGACTTGTGCAGGTGCTTGCGCAACAACTCGGCATAGGCCGCGGCATCCTGGCGGATAGTGGCCAGTGTGACCCCGATGCGGTGGATTTGTTCGGGGGGGATAAGGACGTGGCGCAGCAGCGCCTCGCTTGCCATGCGGAAATTGCTGTCCTGGTGATCGGGCGGGACGCAGCGCTCGTCGGTGAAATAGATGTGCACACACAACCAGTCAATCGCACGGGCAAACGGCGCCGCTGCCAATCGCTCATACAAACGCCTTGGTGTAGCGCCACCCGAGAGCGCCGCGTGGAACTCGCCGCGAGCGGCGATGGCCTCTGACGCAAGCGCCACCCAGCGCTTTGCGGCGGCGGTGCTTAACGCCTCCAGATCGGCCGATATTTGCATCTGTCCTTGCATCGCTGGCAAACGCCCTGAATTACGGGCGCCTCTAAAAATGCGTCTTTTGTCTTTATGCTGCGTTGGAATTCTGCTCAAAATGCTCATGTACTGGCGTGTACACTCCGCTTTCTCGCAGAATTCCGCCTTGCCTAAAGACAAAATTCACTATTTTTAGAGACGCCCTTATGATCCTTTTGTGATAACTATGTGATTTTTAATAGCTAGAGTATAAAACTATCTTCAATAGATAACAGCAATTCTGCTAGCACAGAGCGTGCCTAAAGGAGCATTATGATGAGAATAATTTTAAGTCTATTAACAGGTCTGATAATGCTGACCGCCGATGCGGTTACACTCGCCAATGACGTTGGCCGCCAGGCCCCGGAACTCTCGAACGAGACCTGGCTCAATACCAAGCCGCTGCATCTGACAGACCTGAAGGGCAAGGTCGTCATGGTGGAATTCTGGACATATGGCTGCTATAACTGCCGGAATGTGGAGCCCTACGTCAAACAGTGGAATAAGAAATTCGCCCCGCAAGGTTTTGTTGTAATCGGCGTGCACAGTCCCGAATTCGACAGCGAGCGCGACATCGAGAACGTCAAACGCTATGTGCGCGAACACGGCATCACCTATCCGGTGGCGATAGACAATGACTTCGCCACTTGGAAAAATTACAATAATCGCTACTGGCCGGCCATGTATCTGATAGACAAACAAGGCGTCATCCGTTACGTACACATCGGTGAGGGTGAGTACGCGCTGACTGAGCAGAAGATTCAAGCATTGCTCGCCGAGGGCTGATTAATGTACCTTGCCACGCTGACGTATGGCTTACTTTCAACGCTTCTTTTGCTTTCGATTTCCTCAGCCAACGCTCAAGAAATCATCGAGGCCGGGAAATTCTCCGCCGCCGGAGAAGGTAAAACGCCGCCTGCCGGTTGGGAGCCGCTCACCTTCCCCTGTTGATAGTCGGCAATCTGCAGCAAGGTCTTGGTGCCGCCGATATCGCCCGCCATTACCTTCAGAAACTTATAAGTACGCTCACCTTCCCCAAGATATCCAAACACACCGATTATGAACTGGTAAAAGACGGCGATACCCACGTCGTCAAGGCGGTAAGCGAGGCCGCCGCGTCGGGCCTCACCCGGAAGATCGCCATTGATCTCAACAAGACTCCTATCCTGCGCTGGCGCTGGAAAGTGGACAACGTCATCCAACAAAGCGACGTAACCCGCAAAGAAGGCGACGACTATGCCGCGCGCATCTATATCACCTTCGCCTACGAGCCAGATAAAGTAAGCTTCGGCAAGAAACTCAAATACAATGCCGGCAAACTGCTGTTCGGCTCCGAGCTGCCCATCGGCGCAATCAATTACATCTGGGAATCCAAAACCCCCAAGGACACTATCGTAGATAACGCCTATACCGATTTTGTAAAAA
>JAMDBH010000048.1 GCA_023487615.1 Gammaproteobacteria bacterium | reverse complement strand
GCACGCGGCGAACCTCGATGACCTGTTGTGGAGCTTCAGGCAAGGCAGCTTTATCCCTCACGCTCTCTACAAGAGTGGGCAGCAAACAGATTTGCCGATACACATCGGTCATGATGCAGAGCCCGAGGCAGGGCTCGATGTCCTTATCAACCTCTGCCAGGAAGTCCCGGCGTTTTTCAGCCAGTTCCTTCGCATCGCGGAAATCGTTGAACCGGGTGAACCAGGCAGACAGGCTGCGCGCGAACGCTTTCGATTTTATCGGGACCGTGGTTACCCGCTAGAATCCCATACTATTTCAACATAGCCTCACATCATTACTCTGCGTCCTCCGTGGTGAAGTAGCGTATTTACCGCAGAGAACGCAGAGGGAAAATTTACTAAATGGATAAAACCTACAACCCCCAGTCCATCGAAAGGCAATGGTATGAGACGTGGGAGAAAAATAATTATTTCTCGCCACGCGGGACGGGAACGCCTTATTGCATCATGATCCCGCCGCCCAACGTCACCGGCAGTCTGCACATGGGCCACGCCTTTCAGGACACGCTGATGGATGCGCTCGTCCGCTATCACCGCATGAAGGGCGACAACACCCTGTGGCAGGTCGGCACCGACCACGCCGGTATCGCGACCCAAATGGTGGTGGAGCGCCAGCTCGCCGCACAGGGCAAGACGCGGCACGATCTCGGGCGCGAGGTGTTCGTCAATGAAATCTGGAAATGGAAGCAGGAATCGGGCGGCCACATCACCCGCCAGTTGCGGCGCATGGGCGCTTCGGTGGATTGGTCGCGCGAACGTTTCACATTGGACGAAGGTTTATCGAAGGCGGTAACGGAAGTATTCGTGCGGCTGTACGAAGAGGATCTGATCTACCGCGGCAAGCGCCTGGTCAACTGGGATCCGGTACTACACACCGCGGTGTCCGATCTCGAAGTGGTTTCCCAAGAAGAAGACGGTTTTCTCTGGCACATCCGTTATCCGCTCGCCGACGGCAGCGGTGAGTTGGTCGTGGCCACCACGCGCCCGGAAACCATGCTGGGCGACGCTGCGGTCGCCGTGCATCCCGATGATGAACGTTACAAAATGCTGATCGGCAAGCAAGTGAAGCTGCCGCTCACTGGACGCGAAATACCTATCATTGCCGATGACTACGTGGACCCTGCCTTCGGCTCCGGATGTGTGAAGATCACTCCCGCGCATGATTTCAACGACTACGAGGTGGGGGCGCGCCATGATCTGCCGCTAATTAATATTTTCACCCGCGAGGCACGCATTATGATGCCGGACACAAAGTATAACTTTCTCGATCGCTTCGAGGCGCGCAAACAGGTTGTCGCGGATTTAGAGGCGCTTGACCTCATAGCAGAGATTAAACCCCATAAGCTTATGGTGCCGCGCGGCGATCGCACCCATGCGGTAATCGAGCCCTATCTCACCGATCAGTGGTATGTCAAAGTCGCACCGCTGGCCGAGCCGGCCATCAAGGCGGTTGAGGACGGGCGCATCCGTTTCGTGCCGGAGAACTGGAGCAAGACTTATTTCGAATGGATGCGCAACATTCAAGACTGGTGCATCTCGCGCCAACTCTGGTGGGGTCATCGCATCCCGGCGTGGTACGACGATGCGGGTAACATTTACGTGGGCCACAGCGAAGCCGAGGTACGGCAGAAGTACGCCTCACGCCTCGCGCCTCACGCCTCACTCCGGCAGGACGAAGACGTGCTCGACACCTGGTTTTCCTCGGCGCTATGGCCGTTCTCCACCCTCGGCTGGCCAGATAAGACGCCGGTCGCTCCCGGCGTCGTGCCTCCCGCGACATTAGTACATCCCTGTACGTCAGAATTAAAAACCTTCTACCCTACCAGCGTGCTGGTCACCGGCTTCGACATCATCTTCTTCTGGGTCGCGCGCATGATTATGATGGGTCTCAAGTTCACCGGCGAGGTTCCTTTTCGCGAGGTATACATCACCGGCTTGGTGCGCGATGCCGAAGGGCAGAAGATGTCGAAATCCAAGGGCAATGTACTCGACCCCATTGACCTTATTGACGGCATCGGGTTGGAGGACTTGGTCGCCAAACGCACCATCGGTTTGATGCAGCCCGAGATGGCGCGGAAAATCGAGAAGGCCACGCGCAAACATTTTCCGGAGGGCATACCCGCCTACGGCACCGATGCGCTACGCTTCACCCTGGCCTCGCTCGCCACGCAGGGGCGCGACATTAAATTCGACACCGGCCGCATCGAGGGCTATCGCAACTTCTGCAACAAACTGTGGAACGCGGCGCGCTATGTGCTGATGAACACCGAGGGTCAGGAGTGTGGTCAAAGTGGCGGTGAAGTCGCACTGACGCTTGCCGACCGCTGGATTATTTCGCGGCTGCAACTCGCGGAGCAACAGGTCACCGAGGCTATTCACAACTACCGCTTCGACCTTGCATCTCAGGCCATCTATGAATTTACCTGGAATGAATACTGCGATTGGTATCTGGAATTTTCCAAAACGGTTTTGACATCAGCGCAGAGCAGTGCATCTAGCCTGCGCGGCACGCGCCGTACATTGGTGCGCGTGCTGGAAACGTTATTGCGGCTCGCCCACCCCATCATGCCGTTTATCACCGAAGAAATCTGGCAGCGTGTGGCTCCGCTTGCGGGCAAACAAGGTTCAACCATTATGTTGCAGCCCTACCCTGTTCCGCAGCCGGACAAGATGGACGAGGCCGCCGTCACCGAAATGAATTGGGTGATGAGTTTCATCCTCGGTGTGCGCAGCATCCGCAGCGGCATGAATATTGCGCCTGCCAAACCGCTGCCGGTCTTGCTGCAAAACGGTTCAGAACAGGATCGCGCGTGGCTGGGCAACAACCGGCCGTATCTCACCAATCTAGGGCGACTGGAGAGTATTAGCTGGCTGGAAGCCGATCAGCACGCTCCCGAATCGGCGACCGCGCTGGTGGGCGCCATGAAGGTGCTTATCCCCCTCGCGGGTTTGATAGACAAACAGGCCGAACTCACGCGCCTCGGCAAGGAAATCGAGAAAATCCGAAAAGATCTTAGCCGGAGCGAGAGCAAGTTGGCCAATCAGGACTACGTGAACCGGGCGCCCGCCGCTGTGGTGGCGGAGGAACGGCAGCGGATTGTCGATTTCAGCACTGCTTTGCAGAAACTGACCGAACAGCAAACACGGATGCAAGGATTATAAGCAACTCCATTTATTGCGCGACAATCTGCCCATCCACTAAGCGTATCTGGCGCTGCGTGAGTGCAGAGAGTTGCGGATCATGGGTCACTGTAATCACGGCTTGGCCGTTGACTTCCACCAAGCGTTTAAAGATATCAAACACGATGCGGCCGTTTTTGGTATCGAGATTTCCGGTTGGTTCGTCGGCCAGAATAATCAGGGGATCGTTGGCCAGGGCGCGCGCGATGGCGACGCGCTGGCGTTCACCGCCGGAGAGTTGATCA
>JAMDBH010000136.1 GCA_023487615.1 Gammaproteobacteria bacterium | reverse complement strand
TTTGAACATAGTGCGGGGGAAAAGGACTGGCGCTGGTTTGAGGATAACCTTACCTACGACAACGCGGTGCTGCCGTGGGCTTTGTTCGCGGCTTACCGCCGTTTGGGGCAGGAAAGACTGCTTGGCTCGGCGCGGGAAAGTCTGGAGTTCCTTGATCAGGTCACGTTTCGTGACGGCTTTTTCCGGCCGGTGGGCTGCAAGGGCTGGCTGGCGCGGGGCGCGGAACCGGCGCGGTATGACGAGCAGCCCATCGAGGCGTGTGCGGCGACGCTGGCCCACTTGGAAGCTTATGAGGCCACCAGCGACGAAGCGATGCTGGAGCTGGCGCGGCGGAGTTTCGCCTGGTATTTGGGCGAGAACTCTCATCGTGAGTGCCTGATAGATGAAGAGACGGGAGGATGCTGCGACGGCATCACGCCCGGCGGCTTGAACCGCAACCAGGGGGCCGAAAGCATCGTCGGCTACTGCATTGCCAGCCTGGCTTTGGAGAAACACGATGCCCCTGCCGGCGGGAAGCGTCGGCCCTGCTCTGCCCGCTGAGGCCAAGATGCCGGCAAATGCCCCGTTCGAAAAAGTCAAATATGTGGTATGTGCTAGCGGGCTTGCCAGGGGCCGCTATACACAGTGGATAATCAATTTATTCGCTCGGTGTGCATGAAAAATAGCGTTACAAACAGGAAACGGTCTGGAAAGGGTTGTGATTCTGGATGAAGATAATCATCCTTGCGGGCGGCGGGGGCAGCCGCCTGTTTCCACTTTCACGCGCGCGGTTCCCCAAGCAGTTTTTGAAACTGAACGGTGCAAAATCGCTTTTGGCGCAGACGATTGCCCGGTTTTCGCCTCTGGTCAATTTTTCCGACATGGTCATCGTGACCAATCAGGAGTATGTTCACCATGTAAAAACCGAGCTTGCCGCTTCTAAGGCGCAGGATGCCCATATCCTGCTGGAACCGGTGGCGCGTAACACGGCGCCGGCGATAGCCTTCGCGGTGAGGTACTGCGTCGACCGGCTGGGCTGCGGGTCAGATGAGGTGATGTTTGTGACGCCGTCTGACCACATCATCCGCCCCTTGGAGACGTTTACCGCAAATGCGAGGAAGGCTGTTGATATGGCAAAAACAGACAAAATCGTGACGCTCGGCATCCAGCCGGATAGTCCGGAAACCGGCTATGGCTATATCCAGGCAGGCAAACCGTTTGGCAGCGGTTTTGAAGTCGAGTTATTCCGTGAGAAGCCGGACCGGGAAACGGCAGAGGCTTACCTTGCTGCCGGCAATTACTACTGGAACTCAGGCATGTTCGTGTTCACCATCGGTTGTTTTATGGCCGAATTACAGGCGCACCAGCCGGATATTTATACGCTGGCCGAAACAGGCCTGGAGGCGATGACGGCTGATTTCGCCGAGATGTCCAATATCTCGCTCGACTGTGCCGTGGCCGAGAAATCGGGCCAGGTGGTAATGTTGCCGCTCACGGCAAAATGGAGCGACATCGGCTCATGGGATGCTATCTATGATGTCTTGGAAAAGGATACGGACGGCAATGCTGTCGAAGGCGACTGTATTCCGATTGAGTGTTCAAACTCGTTAATGTTGGGGCACGGCCGCCTTATCGCCGGCATCGGTCTGGAAGACATCTTGGTAGTAGAGACGGACGACGTCATCGTCGTCGCCAAAAAGGGCGAATCGCAGAAAGTTAAAGAACTGGTCAGCGAACTGAAGGCAAACGGCCGGGGCGAAGCTGACGAGCATACTACGGTCTATAGACCTTGGGGGCTGTATACCGTGCTGGGTTCCGGGCAGGGTTATAAGATGAAGAAGATAGTCGTCAATCTGGGGCAGGTACTTAGCCTGCAAATGCATTATCACCGCAGTGAGCACTGGATCGTCGTCGGCGGTACGGCGAAGGTGACCATTGGTGAAATCGAACACATGGTACACGAGAACGAGAGCGTATTCGTACCGCAAACAACCAAGCACCGCCTGGAGAATCCAGGCAAGTTACCGCTCGAGATTATCGAGGTGCAGAACGGCAGTTATTTGGGCGAGGACGATATCGTGCGGTATGAGGATATATACGGCAGGGTATGAGGTGGCCCAAAAAAGGAGGACATGGATTGATAGAATTCGGTACCGATGGTTGGCGGGGAATTATCAGCGAAGATTATACCTTCAATAACGTGCGCATGGTCGCCGAAGGCATTGCCAACTATATTAACAATCGCGGCGAGGCGGCCAAGGGCATCGTCGTAGGCTATGACGCACGGTTTTTATCAGCGGAGTATGCGGCCGACTGTGCGGCTGTTATGGTCAGTAAAGGGATCAAGGTCTGGCTGGCCGACAGTATCCTGCCGACGCCGGCGCTCACCTGGCAGGTCAAAGATCACCTGGCTGCCGGCGGTGTAATGATCACCGCCAGCCATAATCCTGGCGAATATAACGGCCTTAAATTCAAGGCCTCTTACGGCGGATCAGCCTCGCCGGAAATCATGGCGGAGATTGAGAAATATATCCGGCCGTTGGAATCTAGCGGACGCGTGTTTCCGAAAAAGGCCATGTCTCCGGCGATCGAATATTTTACGCCGCAGGCGGGTTATCTGGAACACGTCAAGGCCATGCTGGATAAAAATACTCTGACCAGTTTAAAGGGAAAAATCATATTCGACGTCATGCACGGCGCGGCGATGGGCTATCCGAATGAACTTGCAAAGGAATACGGATTGAATCTGGTCGAGGTGCGCAGTGATTTTAACCCCTCCTTCGGCGGCGTGAACCCGGAGCCGATTGAGAAAAACCTGGCTGCACTAAGTCAGGCTATGAAGGAACAAAAAGCCTGTCTTGGCCTTGCGACCGACGGTGACGGTGACCGCATCGGCGCCATGGATGCCGACGGCCGCTTCATTAACCCCCACCAGATTATGGCCCTCCTGACGAAATATTTGATTGAAAAGCGCGGCTGGACAGGAGGAGTCGCTCAGACGCTGACGGTTTCCGAGCTGGTGAAGCGGGCGGCGAAGAAGTATGGCCTGAAACTTTACGAAACGCCGGTAGGCTTTAAGTACATCACCACACTGATGCTGAGTGAGGACATCCTGATTGGCGGCGAGGAGTCAGGCGGCATCGGCCTGAAAAACTATATCCCCGAACGGGACGGTGTGATGCTGGGGTTTCTTTTGATCGAGATGACGGCCGCCTATGACCGAACGCTGGGGCAGTTGCTTGATGAGATGATGGGCGAATTGGGTTGGTTCTATTACGACCGCGAAGACCTGCACCTGGATCTGGACAAAAAGGAGCGCCTGATGCAGGCGCTGGCAGACAATCTGCACCCGGCGTTGGACGGGCTGGAGATTATATCAAGTAATCTAGCGGATGGCTGCAAGCTATATCTGGCGGACGGCTGGGTGATGTTCCGGGCTTCCGGCACGGAGCCTGTCGTGCGCATCTATGCCGAGGCCAATGATTTTTCCCT
>JAMDBH010000143.1 GCA_023487615.1 Gammaproteobacteria bacterium | reverse complement strand
ACGTCTAGCTCAAGGTCGTGCACCGGGCGAAAAAATACTATTCAACAGACACTCTCTTTTACGCGCCCTAGGGATATCTGGAGGGAAGAAGAACTATGAGGCCCTGCATAAGTCCCTGCAAAAGCTTAAGGGAAACACTATCAAAATAACAAAATTTAAGACTGGCTACGATGCATTCAGTCTAATCGACCAATTATCTTGGGACGAGGAAATTGGTTGCTGGCGGTTCTCGATAGGCGATATTGTTATTGACATGCTCAGTACTGAGCTTTCTTATATTGACCTTGATATTCGTCAGAACCTGACAACCCCCTTGTCGAAGTACCTACAGAATTACATGTCGGCCGGGCTGCCAGGTGAACGCGAGGTAAAAGTCGATAACCTGATGAGATTAAGTGGCACCACTAGCCAGCTTAAAGATTTCCTCGGAAAGGGAAGAGGTCTCACTAAGGCTCTGGATGAATTGAAAGCAGCTGGGTTCCTTGTCAGCTACGCCATTCATAAAAACAAGAACGGCGAAAATATTGTCAGATGGAACCGCAGTGCTCACCAAAACTCCAAGCGCCACGCAAGCGCTTACTAGCCGAGCACTTTACTAAGAGCCGCTTCGAAACCAGCCATTGCTTTTAGCTTCTCGGGTAAGTAGGCCTCCGGATTATTGCGATAGTGCTGTCCAACCACACCAGTCTGGCCGTGAGACTGCAACAGGTCACTCTGACGATCATCTACACCATTACGCTGCATCAACTGCGCGCATGTGCGGCGTAAATCACGAGGGGTAAAGTGTGGAATCTGTTCACCATCAATTTTCCCATGCTTTGATTCAAGCCAGTCTCGGATTGCATGAGAGAAGCTGGTCGTGGCGAATGGAGTCTTCCCATAACTTGACCACGGCCATTCAAAACCACCTGTGATCGGCTCAATCTGCTCAAGCAGCTCAATAGCCCGACCAGTCAGGGGCACTAGGTGAACTCGTTCGATCTCCCCTCGCCCTTTTCTATCGACCACGCGGAGGAGCCGCTTTTCTTTGTCGTAGCTTGACCAGGGCTCTCGCGCAACCTGTTCTATCCGTTGCCCTCCTAGGGCGATGACGAACTGGAATAGACGGCTGATGACTGGACCGATACCGTCGGTTTCGATGATCGTCGACCAGAAATGCTTCAGCTCGGTATCAGAAAGCGCCCGGGTGCCAGGCTTGCTTGTGTTTGGAACTAGAACAGCGTCGACTGGATTCGAATCAATCGAGTAGTTTTTGCTGCTGGATCGGCCAAGTGAATGCTCAGCGGTCATCCCATACTGAAACGCGGCTCGCAGGAACGAACGTACTTTATCGGCCTGCCTCGTCGCGCCTCTGTTCCATATCGTTTCCAGGACTTGCCGAATATGCTGCGGCCGAATCTCTGAGGCACGAAGTGCCAATACTTGAGGGTGCGCTTCCAGGAGATCGACCTTCAAGATGCGCTCATACTCCCGGATCTGGTCATCGCGTACCTTCCCCCGCCGGTCCTCGATGTACTCACGAAACAGCTCTTCGAAGGAGCCCTGGACGCGCAACGCTTGGATCTCACGTTCGCGCTCAATCCGTGCTAATTCAGCCTGATTCTCTAGATCCTGCAGGTGTGCTCGCACATCACCATGGTCGACCGCTACCTTTGCTAACTCGCGCGCTCGTTCTCTGATCTCGGGCAGAGTCAGACCAACCCCCCGGGCGTTTAGCTTGCAGACCCCAATCTTGATTAAGCAATCTTTGCCTTCCAAACGATAGCGATAGAATGCCATCGGTGGTGAATCGCTCTGGCGTTTGAAAATCAGCGACCCCATGCCTCGACCAGGCAGGCTCTCTGTCAGCTTTCCACCGCCAGGCTTCATTCCCCTGAGTTTCTGTTCGTTAACTGTACCGACCATTTTTGCCAGTCCCCGGAAGTCCCCGTTTCAGTCCCCACTTTGCGCAGAACTCAACGGTACTAACTGAAACCATGCGGCACAAGAAAAACCGTGCAGACCAGTAAAATATGCGAATAGGTAATCCACACGAAACCATCGGATTCTATGAGGAACCACTAAGCACCTCCCTCATAATCCTTTGGTCCACGGTTCGAGTCCGTGTGGGCCCACCACCTTCAAAGCCGCGCACTGCGCGGCTTTCGTGTTTTTGCACATCTCGTATGTAATGCGCCTATAGCCACCCAGCCCCCCGGAAAAGCTACGCAGCTATTGCCCACAAGCCAAACTGTAGCCCAAGAGCCACAAAAAACGATTACCAAGCGAATTTTGTAGCCCAAAAGACACAAAAATGAATCAGACTGCTTGTATAGCTGTAGCCCACGAGCTACATTTTTCCGCATTACATGTATTTATGATGCCCAGGGGCTACAAATGACCTCTCTCTACGACGTTTCGGAAATGCTGAAACAGGCGCGCGGTGACGCGAAACTGAGCCAGGAAGCGCTGGCCAGTCGTGCTGGCGTCTCGCGCACCACCGTAGCCCGTATGGAAACCCTGGCCAAAGGCGATATGAGTGTCTCGGCGCTGGTTCGCCTGTTGGAAGCGGCAGGTTACGACCTGAAGCTGGTCAAGGCCGGACACCAACGCACGGTCGAAGACATCCTCGACGAGCAACGCTCAGGGAGTGCTTGAGCATGATCCTCGACGTCCACGTCAGCTCACGGCGGGTGGCCAAACTCTCTCGGGAGCGCGATGAATATGTGCTGAAGTACCTACCGGGCACAGCAGCGGAAGACTTTGTCAGCCTGACGATGCCGGTACGAGAAGAAGCTTGGCGCTGGCCGCGCGACCTCTTCCCGTTCTTCCGGCAAAACCTGCCCGAGGGGTATCTGCTGGGCGTTATCCGCGAAGAATTTGGCCCGCTGCTCGATGGTACCGACCTGTCCCTGCTGGGCGTGGTGGGCGGCACCGGCATCGGCAGAGTCTCGGTCACGCCAGAGGGTGTTGAGCCCGGCGTCGAAATGGCGCCGCTGGAGATAGAACAGCTGCTCAAAGCGGAAAACACCAGCGAACGGTTCGCCGCACTGGTGCGGCAATACGCTCGGGTCGCCGTATCGGGGGTCGTGCCAAAGTTCATTGCCACCGACGCCATCGACCCTCGTGAACCGCTGGGCAAGCCGACCCTGCGCACAGGCTTTCACATCATCAAGGGCTCTGACGAAACCACCCCTTTTCTGGGCTTCAACGAGTTCTACACTATGCGCGTACTGGAGCGACTGAACGTCGTGCCGGTCGCTGCCTGCCGCATGTCTGAAGACGGCAAGGTCCTGGTAGTAGATCGCTTCGACGTGGACGAACACGGCATCCCCCGTTATGGCGTTGAGGATGCCTGCGGGCTGCTGGGTTTGCCGCCCCATGAAAAGTACGCTCCCACCACCGAGCGGGTTTGGAATGCCACACGCGCCTACATCCCCGCTGACCGCCTGCAAGCGCAGCGCGAGCACCTGGGCTGGCATCTGCTCACCAACTAC
>JAMDBH010000065.1 GCA_023487615.1 Gammaproteobacteria bacterium | reverse complement strand
AAGACGTCAGCCTGCGCACCCTCCCCATTATTGTGTATACCGCCCGGGAGCTGACGCAGGAAGAAGAAACACGACTTAAAAAAGTGATCAAGTCGGTCATCGTAAAAGACGTACGTTCGCCCGAGCGGCTACTGGATGAGGTGACGCTATTCCTGCATCAGGTGGAAGCGGACCTGCCCGATATCAAACGGCGCATTCTCGAACAGGTGCGTAAAACAGACCCGATGCTGGCGGGCAAGAAGGTCTTGATTGTGGACGATGATGTGCGCAACATTTTCTCGCTTGCCGCCGTGCTGGAACGTCACAAAATGGAAGTGCTGTCGGCCGAGAATGGCAAGAATGCGATTGATCTGCTGAAGAGAACGCCCGATGTCGAGATTGTGCTGATGGACGTGATGATGCCTGAAATGGACGGTTACGAGACCATGCGCGCGATTCGCAAACTCTTCAGGTTCAAGAATCTGCCGATCATTTCGCTCACCGCCAAGGCGATGAAGGGCGACCGCGAAAAATGCATCGAGGCGGGGGCATCGGATTACATTACCAAGCCGGTCAACACCGAACAGTTATTGTCGCTGTTGCGCGTATGGCTCTATCGTTAAACTTGATGGGAGGTGGTATTCAGTCCCTCTCTGACCTCGACTTCCAATCCGATCCACCCTCAACGCTAAGCGGCGAGAGGGAGGGAATCGAGGATGTAGAGATCACCGTGTTACTGGAGGCGGTATTCCAGGTGTACGGTTTCGATTTCCGGAACTATGCGCGTGCCTCGCTCAAGCGCCGCATCCGGCAGTGCGTCAGAACGGAAAAAGTAAGCTCGGTTTCGGCTTTACAGGAAAAACTGCTTTATCAGCCTGCCTGCATGGAACGCTTCCTGTTGATCTTGTCGATAAATGTGACGTCGCTGTTTCGCGATGCCGGCTTTTATCGTGCATTTCGCGAAAAAATCGTGCCCAGGCTTCGTACCTACCCATTCATACGCATCTGGCATGCCGGTTGCTCCAGCGGAGAGGAGGTCTATTCGCTGGCGATACTTTTGCAGGAAGAAGGGCTGTACGAGCGCGTGCGCCTGTATGCAACCGATATGAATGAAGTCATGCTCGCGCGCGCGCGTGATGGTATCTATCCGCTGGAACGAATGCGGTCTTACGCGTGTAATTATCTGGCTGCGGGCGGCAAGCGAATATTGGCCGACTATTACACGACCCAATATGGAAGAGCGATTTTTCATGCCCGTCTGAAGAAAAACATCGTCTGGTCCCAGCATAATCTGGTGACCGACTTGATCACTTTTTTAAGTCGTGTTTCTTCTTCCTGCGTCAGCTCCCGGGCGGTATACACAATAATGGGGAGGGTGCGCAGGCTGACGTCTTTCTTGATTTCCTCGATCACGTCAAATCCGGAAGTATCCGGTAACCCGAGATCCAGCACCAGGCAATCAAAGTGGGTGAGCTTCAGCGCGGCCAGTGCATCCGCACCGGTGGCCGCAGTGGTGATATTGACGTCTCCATGACTGATCAATTCGACAATCCGCTCGCGTTCAGCCGGCTGGTCTTCCACCACCAGTAAATTCTTGACCTTGCGTGCCAGAAAATCCTCCATGCGCGCAAATGTCTGCTCCAGCGCCTGCTTGTCTGCCGGCTTGGCGATCCACGCCAGCGCGCCGAGCTTGCGGCTGCGCTCATCTTCTCCCCCTGCCGAAATAATGTGGACGGGAATGTGTCGCGTCGTCGGTTCGTGTTTTAAATGATCGAGAATGGTCCAGCCACTCATGTCGGGCAACTCGATATCGAGTGTGATGGCGTCGGGTCGATACTGCTTCGCCAGCGACAGGGCAGTTTGTCCCTGCATGGCGACCAGCGCTTTGAACCCGCGCTCATGCGCAAAATCCTGCAGGATGCGTGCAAAACGCGCCTCATCCTCGATAATCAGGATAACCCGGTCGCCAGGCTGGATCGTGGCCCGGTCATCGTCGAAGCTTTCCGTGACCTCGGCCAGAGGCTGAAATGTCTGGGCGGACGTCTGCTCCGAGGCGGTATACGCTAATTGAGCGGACTCTGTAAGCGTTCGCGGCGCGCGCGTTCTCCCCCCGCCACGCAACATGCCGGCCACCGTCGGACTCAACATGCTCTTGCCAACCGGCGGCAACACGCCATCGGTCGGCGGCGGGACGTAACGGACAGGTAAATACAGTATAAAAATGCTGCCCTCGTCGACGACGCTCTGGAGCTTGATTTCTCCTCCCAGCAGGCGGGCCAGCTCGCGGCTGATGGCAAGCCCCAGCCCGGTGCCGCCGTATTTGCGGCTGGTCGTGCCGTCTGCCTGCTGAAACGCCTCGAAAATCACCCGTTGTTTATCGGGTGGAATACCGATTCCCGTATCGCTCACGGTTAAGGCAATGACAGTCCCGGATTTTTTCAGTGAAGGATTGCCCGGAGTCCAGCCCTCAGTAACCGGGCTGATCGACAGCGCAACGCGACCCGCCGAGGTAAACTTGAAAGCATTGGACAACAGGTTCTTCAGGATCTGTTTGACTCGCCGCTCATCGGTATAGAGTGAAGCTGGCAAGGTACTCTCCAGCGAAATCGCAAATTCGAGCTTCTTGTCTTCCGCGATATGCCGGAAGGTTTGCTCGACAAAAGTAATGAGTTCAGTAAACGCGATTTCGCCGATATCGACCGTGACCGTGCCGGATTCGATCTTGGAGAGATCGAGAATGTCGTTGATCAAATTGAGCAAGTCGTTGCCGGACGCATAGATGGTGCTGGCGTATTCGACCTGCCGGTCGGTGAGATTGTGCTCCGGATTGTCGCGCCGCTGGTGAATGCAAGGCGTTCGCAACTCATGCGACATGTTGGCGAGAAATTCGGATTTGTATTTCGAGGTGAGCGCGAGTTGCGCGGCTTTTTCTTCGAGCGACTGCTTGGCCACTTCGACTTCCTGGTTCTTGCGTTCGACTGCCGCGTTCTGCTCGGCCAGCAGACGCGCTTTCTCTTCCAGTTCTTCATTGGTTTGTTGCAGTTCTTCCTGCTGGTTTTGCAGTTCCATCGCCATGTTCTGCGATTTCTGCAACAGGGCTTCCGTCCGCGAATTCGCCTCGATCGAGTTCAGCACGATGCCGATACTCTCGGTGAGCTGCTCAAGAAAGGTAAGGTGCGTGGGATTGAATCGCTGAAATGACGCCAGCTCGATCACCGCCTTGGTTTCCTCTTCAAACATCACCGGCAACACGACGATATTCAGCGGGGCGGCGTGGCCGAGGCCGGAAGAAATCTGTACATAATCGCCGGGCACGTTGGTCAGCAGAATGCGCTCCTTTTCGAGCGCGCATTCGCCCACCAGGCCCTCCCCCAGACGAAACTGCTTGGAGAGATTTTTGCGTTCCTTGTAAGCGTAGCTGGCACGCAAAATCAGTCGCGCGTCCTCTGCTTCGCCCTGCATGCCGTAAAACACGCCATAACTTGCATTCACCAGCGGCGCGGCA
>JAMDBH010000021.1 GCA_023487615.1 Gammaproteobacteria bacterium | reverse complement strand
TTTCCCAAGGGGGTAGCGCCCACGGTGTTTGCGATGAGTAATCCGCTGGCGCCGCTGCCTGTGAGTCTGGCAGCGGAAGGCATCGCCGCCATCACGCTGGATGACATCCGCTGGCGTTATTGCAATATCAAGGCGATCACCTTGCTGCCGAATATTCTGCTGCGCCAACAGGCCCTCGATGCGAACGCCGCCGAGGCGATACTCATCAGCAACGGCGAGGTGACCGAGGGCGCGGCGAGCAATCTGTTTATCGTAAAGGACAATATCCTTATCACCCCACCCAAGGGGCCGCGTTTGCTGCCGGGGATCACCCGCGATTTGATACTCGAACTGGCGGAGACTCACGGCATCGCCTGCCGTGAGGGCGCCATCCGCGAGAACGAACTGCGCGAAGCCGATGAGATGTGGCTCACCAGCTCGACCAAGGAGATCCTGCCGGTGACACGCCTGGACGGAAAGGCCGTGAGCGGCGGCAAGCCGGGACCGATGTGGGCGCGCGTGATTGCGCTTTATCAGGATTACAAACGCGCCTTGCGGAACGTAGACCGTGCCTGACAATGTGCTCCCTGATAACGTGCTCAGGGTGCGCCGGCTTGGGCTGCGCGAGTACCGGCCTGTGTGGGAGGCGATGCGTGGTTTTACCGACGCGCGCAATGATGCCACCCCGGATGAACTATGGCTGGTGGAACACCCGCCGGTGTTTACACTGGGCTATAACGGCAAGACGCAACATCTCATTGCGCCCGGCGCTATCCCCGTGATTCACACCGATCGCGGCGGACAGGTGACGTATCACGGCCCCGGCCAGATGGTCGCGTATGTGTTGTTTGATTTGCGTCGTCATGGTTGGGGCGTGCGGCAGTTGGTGACGGCGCTGGAGCAGGCGGTGATCGCGTTGTTGAACGAGCACGGTGTCAACGCCGACACCCGGCGCGATGCGCCGGGTGTCTATGTCGCAGGCGCCAAGATCGCAGCGCTCGGCCTGCGTGTGCGGCACGGCTGCAGTTATCATGGACTCAGTCTCAACTTGGCGATGGACCTGGCGCCGTTCAGCCGGATCAACCCCTGCGGCTACCCGGATATGCCGGTGAGCGACCTGCGTAGTCTCGGCATTGTTACCGGGGCGGCCGAGCTGGAGCAGATGTTGGCTGCGCTGATCGCGCAACAACTGGAGTCCGCCATTACGGATGCACGCTTTCTGATTGAAGAGCATACCGCCTGTGCTTGAGAGTTTGATATGGACATAAAAGACAACCAAGGCAAAGATCTGCGCGCACTGAAAGGCGCCGCCAAGATGGCGCGTATCCCCATCAAAATCGCACCGACGACAGAGCTGCTGCGCAAACCGGCCTGGATACGCGCCAAATCGCCCAACACTCCGGAGGTGATGCGCCTCAAGGGAATCTTGCGCGAACACAACCTGCACACCGTCTGCGAAGAGGCTTCCTGTCCCAATCTCGGCGAGTGTTTCGGACACGGCACGGCCACCTTCATGATTATGGGGGCGATCTGCACGCGGCGCTGCCCGTTTTGCGATGTCGCCCACGGGAAACCCGATCCGCTCGATCCTAGCGAGCCGGAGAATCTGGCGCGCGTGATCAAGGACATGCGATTGAATTACGTCGTCATCACTTCGGTGGATCGTGACGATCTGCGCGACGGCGGCGCGCGGCATTTTATCGAGTGTATAAAGGCCGTGCGGCAACACTCACCGCAGACCCGGATCGAAATCCTCACCCCCGATTTCCGCGGCCGCATGGACATCGCTCTGGAAATCCTTACGCAAGCGCCGCCCGATGTCTTCAATCATAATCTGGAGACCGTGCCGCGACTCTACAAGCAGGCGCGACCGGGTTCGGATTATCAGTGGTCGCTCACCTTGATTAAACGCTTCAAGGCTCTGCACCCGCATATTCCAACCAAATCGGGTCTCATGCTGGGTTTGGGCGAAGAGATCAGCGAGATAGAACAGGTGATGCGCGACCTGCGCGCACATGACTGTGAGATGCTGACCCTCGGCCAGTATTTGCAGCCCAGCCGTCATCACCTGCCGGTAAGATCCATGACACCGAATGACGAATTTGACCGGCTCGCCGCGATCGGCGTCGCGATGGGCTTCAGCAACGTCGCGAGCGGCCCGATGGTGCGTTCTTCGTACCACGCCGACCAGCAAGCCGCTCTGGCAACGGCACTGTAACAATTCCTTCGCCGCTATCCCCAGTCGCGGCGTGTTCTCAAGCGGCGTTGCATGAGGTGGCTGTGATGTTCAGGTCTCTTCGTCATTCGGTGTCATGGATCTTAACCGCCGTATGCGCCTTCATGCTGTACGGCTGTGTAGAAAATTCCCAAGATACACTACAGGGCTACGCCGAAGGCGAGTATGTGCGGGTCGCCTCTCCCTTTGCCGGTACGCTGGACAAGCTCTATGTAGAGCGCGGCGCAGAGGTTGACGCCAACACCATCTTGTTCAGCCTCGAACAAGCCAACGAAGCGGCGGCGCGCCGTGAAGCGGAAGAGCGTTTGCGCCGCGCCGAGGCGCAATTGGAAAACCTGAAAAAGGGCAAGCGCCCCTCCGAGATTGACGCTCTGAACGCACAGCTCGCCCAGGCCGAGGCGGCGCTCAAGCTCTCCGAGGCGCAATTCAAGCGTCAGGAACAGCTTTTTAAATCCGCCGCAATCGGTAAGGAACAGCTCGATCAAACCAGCGCCGCGCGTCAGCGCGACAGGGCACGGGTGCAGGAGCTGACCGCGCAGATCACCACGGCGCGGCTCGCCGCGCGTGAGGACGAGATCAGCGCCGCCGTTGCGGAAGTCGCCGTAGCGCAGGCGGCGTTGGCTCAGGCGGAGTGGAGGCTTGCACAAAAGACCGTCAGCGCACCGCTCTCCGGTCGCGTGGATGACACACTCTACACCCAAGGCGAATGGGTGCCGGCAGGCAGCCCGGTCGTGTCGTTGCTCCCGCAGCAGAATATCAAGATACGTTTCTTTGTGCCGGAACCTCAACTCGCCACGCTGCGCATCGGCCAAACGATACACGTGAACTGTGACGCCTGCGGCGCTGGTCTCGGCGCGCAGATAAGTTTCATCTCCTCACAGGCCGAGTACACACCGCCGGTTATCTACAGCAAGGAGAGTCGCGCGAAGCTGGTGTTTCTGGTGGAGGCCAGGCCTGGTGCGCAAGACGCTACCAAGCTGCATCCCGGGCAACCGCTCGACGTCCGCCTGCATTGATTATGGACGCCCGCGCGAATGTTATTGATGTTCGGGGTTTATCGAAACGTTTCGGCGACAAGGTCGCCGTTAAGGACTTCGATCTGCGCGTGCAGGCAGGTGAAATCTTCGGTTTCCTCGGCCCCAACGGGAGCGGCAAGACCACGGCCATGCGCATGCTGTGCGGCCTGCTGACACCGGATGGCGGCAGTGGCACCTGTCTTGGTTATGACATCATCCGGGAGACCCTGGAGATCAAGCGTCACGTCGGCTACATGACGCAGCGTTTCAGTCTGTACCAGGATCTCAGCATAGAGGAAAACCTCGATTTCATTGCGCGCATGTACGGTCTGAAAAACCGCAAGGCCGCGGTCGCCGGAAGTCTGGAGCGTCTCAAGCTCACCGGACGGCGCAAGCAGCTTGCCGGCACGTTGTCGGGCGGCTGGAAGCAACGCCTGGCGCTCGCCGCGTGCATGCTGCATGAGCCCCAGCTGCTGTTGCTGGATGAGCCGACCGCGGGCGTTGATCCCAAGGCGCGCCGCGCGTTTTGGGAAGAGATCCACCAGCTCGCCGCACAGGGCATCGCCACCCTCGTCAGCACCCATTACATGGATGAGGCCGAGCGTTGTCATAAGCTCGCCTATATTGCCTATGGCAAACTGCTCACACACGGCACCGTCAGTGAAGTCATAGAGGGCGCGCGGCTTACTACCTGGGTGGTCAGCGGCGCCGGGATAACGGAGCTTGCCCGGCAATTACACGGCCTGCCCGGTGTCGAGCAAGTGGTGGCATTCGGCAATACCTTGCACGTTTCGGGGACTGATGCGGAGCAGTTGCAAAACAGCCTCACGCCGCTCCGGGTGTCGCCGGGGTATAACTGGACGCTGGCTAAGCCGAGTCTGGAAGACGTGTTCATCGGCCTGATGGGCGCTACCCAGGATAGATTTTCATGACGGCCATGACGGCCCGCTATTTTTCCTGGGCGCGTTTCTGGGCGATGGTCTACAAGGAATTTATTCAGATGCGCCGCGACCGGGTCACCTTCGGCATGATGGTGGGTATTCCTTTGCTGCAGCTCATCCTGTTCGGTTACGCGATCAACTCCGATCCGAAGCACCTGCCGAGTGCGCTGTTGTCGGCCGATAACAGCATGTTTGCGCGCAGCTTCGTGCACGGCATGGAAAACAGCGGCTATTTCCGCTTCGTCGCGCACATCCAAAGCGAGCAAGAGGCCGACGTGTTACTCGACCGGGGTGAGGTCCAGTTCGTGCTGACCATCCCGGAAAATTTTTCACGCAAGCTGCAACGCGGCGAACGCCCTGTGTTGCTGCTAGAGGCCGATGCCAGCGATCCCGCCGCGACCAGCAATGCCCTTGCCGCGCTCACCACCCTCGGCGCCACGGTGTTGAATCGCGAGCTACAAGGCGTGTTGCAAGGCCTGCAAGGGCGCAGCGGCCCGTTTGAGGTGCGCGTACAACGCCGCTACAACCCCGAAGGCGTCACGCAATACAACATTGTGCCAGGGCTGATGGGTGTGGTCCTCACCATGACCCTGGTGATGATGACCGCGCTCGCCGTGACGCGCGAAAATGAGCGCGGCACCATGGAAAATCTGCTGGCCACACCGGTGCGCCCCATCGAGGTGATGGTAGGCAAAATTGTGCCCTATATCCTGGTTGGGCTGATTCAAGTCACGCTGATTCTGGGGGTGGCGCGCTTTCTGTTCGAGGTGCCGTTGCTCGGCAGCCTGTGGTTACTGTACGGCATGGTGCTGTTGTTCATTGCAGCCAACCTGATGCTGGAGCTGCAGGAGTTGAACCCCGCCAAGAATCAATTGCAGGCGGTGCAGATGACGTTTTTCTTTTTCCTACCCTCGATTTTGTTATCAGGGTTTATGTTTCCGTTTCGTGGTATGCCGGGATGGGCGCAAACCATCGGCAGCGCCTTGCCGCTCACTCACTTCCTGCGCGCGGTGCGCGGCATATTGCTGAAGGGCAATGGCCTCTTCGAGACCGTCCCCCACCTCTGGCCGGTCGCGTTATTCCTGTTCGCGGTAGCGCTGGTGGGGATCAGCCGCTACCGCGCCACGCTGGATTGATTAACCGAAAAAAAGATATGTAACAAAAATCGCGGTAGTAATACCGGCCAGATCGGCGAGCAGCGCGCATGCCACGGCGTGGCGGGCATAGCGGATGCCCACTGAACCAAAGTACACCGCCAACACATAAAACGTCGTCTCCGTACTCCCCTGGATTACCGAGGCGAGACGACCCGCGAACGAATCCGCGCCATAGGTCTGCATGGTCTCCACCATCACCGCACGCGCACCGCTGCCGGAGAGCGGCTTCATCAGCGCAGTCGGCAAACCCTCCACAAAACGATTATCCATGCCCAGCGCATTCACCAGCCAGCGTACCGCGCCAAGCAGCATGTCCAGTGCGCCGCTGGCGCGGAACACGGCGATGGCGACCAACATGGCGACGAGATAAGGGATGATGCCCACTGCGATCTGGAAGCCGTCCTTCGCTCCTTCGATGAAGGCGTCATAGACGTTAACCTTGTTACGCATTGCACCGAGTAAAAAAACGATGATGAGGGTAAACAGCAAAAAATTACTGGCAACCGCCGACTGGTGCACCATCGCTTCGGCCGGCAACTGCGTGAAATAAAATACTAGACCCGCCACGCCTGCCGTGATCGCCCCCAAATAGCCCAGCACCACGCGATCCAGGAGATTGATTCTCTGTACCAGCGCCGTTGCGATCAAGCCCGCCATCGTCGAGGCATAGGTGGCAATCAGTATGGGAATGAACACATCGGTGGGGTCGGCCGCACCTTGCTGCGCGCGATAGGTGAAAATCGTAACGGGGAATATCGTCACCGACGAGGCGTTGATGACCAGAAACAGGATCTGCGCGTTGCTGGCGGTATCCTTGGCAGGGTTCAACTCCTGCAGCTCGCGCATCGCCTTGAGGCCCATAGGCGTCGCGGCGTTGTCCAGCCCCATCATGTTGGCCGACATGTTCATGAGGATGGAGCCCAAGGCTGGATGCTGCGGGGGGATTTCGGGAAACAGGCGGCGGAACAACGGCATCATGAGGCGGGTCAAGAGCCGCAAAAATCCCCCCTTTTCTCCGATGCGCATGACGCCAAGCCACAAGGTCATCACCCCGGTGAGCCCTAACGCGATTTCAAAGGCAGTCTTGGAGGTATCAAATACCGCCCTCATCATCCCGACGAAGATCTCGGCCTGGCCGAGAAACACCATCTTGAAAATCCCGAAGCCGAAGGCGATGAGAAAGAAGCCAACCCAAATGGCGTTAAGCAAAGGTATATTCCCCCCACACTGGTGAAACAGTAAACTACCGGCATGTCCGGCAGAACACAACCTCCCTATGCGCTGGATCGCGCTACCCTGCAACGCGAGGTGCGGATTGACACCTTTCGCGCCAGCGGTCCCGGCGGTCAGCACGTGCAAAAAACCAGTTCCGCGGTGCGGCTTACCCATCTTCCTTCCGGCGTAGTCGTGATCGCACAGGATTCTCCGTCACAGCTTCGCAACCGCACCCTGGCCTTCGAGCGTCTCATCAAGAGGCTGCGCGCACTCAACACCGTGCCGAAAAAACGCCGGCCCACCAAACCGACTCAGGCCTCAAAAAATCGCCGGGTGGCGAGCAAAAAGGTGCGTTCCAAGACCAAGGGTATGCGGGGCAGGGTAGAAGAACTGGATTGACCGGGGTGTAACAATAATCAGGCCTATTGCTCCCATAGCGGGAACATGATAAATTAACCTATGCGGATTATTGCCTTGTCGAGGTTGCGTGAGTTTTGGGAAAAGCACCCGCAGGCGGAAATCCCCTTGCGTAGCTGGTATGCCGATGCGAGTCGTGCCCATTGGAAAAGTCCGGTCGATATTAAGGCCGCCTATCGCAATGCAAGTTTCCTGGCTGATAACCGGGTGGTATTCAACATTAAGGGTAACGACTACCGGCTGGTGGTGGCCGTGCATTACAACCGCGGCTTGATGTTTATCCGCTTTGTCGGCACACACCAGCACTATGCAAGGATAGATGCGAGTACGATTTAACGAGGTGCAAAATGGAACTGAAACCGATTAAGAGCAAACGTGATTATAAAGCCGCTCTCGAAGAAGCCGAAGCGCTGTGGACGGCAAAGCCCGGTACTCCGCAAGCCGACCGGCTGGAAGTGTTGACGCTGTTGATTGCCGATTACGAAGCCAAACACTACCCCATCCCAGACCCCGATCCGATTGACTTCCTGCACTACGTGATAGAAACGCGGGGACTGACTCGCAAAGACCTGGAGCCCCACATCGGTAGCCGTGGACGGGTCGCGGAGATACTGAATCGCACCCGCCCGCTTACCCTGGAGATGGTGCGCCGTCTGTCGGAAGGATTGAATATTCCAGCCGATGTGATGATACAAAAGTATCCGCTGCGCCGCATAGCCGCTTAATCCTTTTGCCAGGCCCGGCCCGACGGGCGTACACCGCGTCATTTCAGTGAGGCTTGTAAGTTATTGATTTTATGGTGCCGGTGAGGGGAATCGAACCTCTGACCTACTGATTACGAATCAGTTGCTCTACCAACTGAGCTACACCGGCCAATCATATAAAATGCGCACAGCGCCTCGGCTCGCCCCCTTCTCCCTGGGGGAGAAGGGATGGGGATGAGGGCTGTGCATTCTAACGTGAAACAACGCGGAACGTCAGGTTGTTAAAAGTAAGGAGTTTTTGAGACTTGGAGGGGGTTAAGCGTTATTTCGCACGCGGATGATGACCTCTACGCCCGCCGCGGCCGTTCCCTCAGGCAGGGTCGGCAGGTTTGCGACGGTGACTTGATCGGAGGGAATGTCCTGCAACAGGCCCGTATCCATATTATAAAAGTGATGATGGGCGCTGAGGTTCGAGTCATAAACAATCTTGGAGGGATCCACGATGACTTCGCGCAGCAGACCGTGCTCCACAAACAGCGCAAGGGTGTTATAGACAGTCGCTTTGGAGACCCGCTTATGCTTGCGGTTGACCATGGTCAGGATTTGCTCGGCCGAGAGGTGCTGCGGCTGGGCGAACAACTGCTGGGCAATCTCCACGCGCTGCTGGGTGAGACTGACGCCGTGGCTGCGCAGCAATTCGGTCACCCTGTCGGGACTTATCGTTTGGGAGGCGGAGTAATCCAACATAGGGTCACAGTATAAGCATGAGCTAAACAGTAGTCTATCCCCCATGACGGATTTGTTACTGCATCATCGGCCGGTAGGGGGAGGGATCAACAATAGGCTGTCTGTTCAATAAGATATCCGCAAGTAGGTGCGCCGAACCGGGCGCCATGACGATGCCGTTGCGGAAGTGCCCGGTGGAGAGGTATAAGCCCTTGATTCGCGGATGCTCCCCGATGTAAGGCACCCCTTTTGGGGAGCCGGGGCGCAGGCCTGCCCAGTGCCGCTCGATCCGGTAATTCTTCAGGCTGGGCACGAGTGTAGCGGCGAATTGTTTGAGCTGAAGCAGGCCCTCTTCCGTGACGGATTTATCAAAGCCCGCTTGTTCCAGAGTGCTGCCTATCAACAACCGTCCGTCGCGGCGCGGGATGATATAACGCTGTTGGGAAGACAGGATATGCCTGACCCATCCCACCGGCGCCTGCATCAGCAAAATCTGGCCGCGCATGGGGGTGACTTGTACTCCCAGCCCCAAGCCCGCAAGCAACGCCCCGCTCCACGCCCCGCCCGCAATGATGACCCGGCTGGTCTGATAACGCCCGCGTCCCGTCTCGACCCCGTTTATATGCCCCATCTGAGTCAGCAAACGGCCGACCTCGGCGTCTTCCTCAATCACCACACCCTGTTGCAATACGCTCTGTTTCAAGGCCTGCAACAGGCGCGGATTACGGATTTGCGCCACCTCGGAAAACAGCAGCGCAGAATCTGGACGCGGAGCCAGTTCCGGCTCGAGTGTACGCAGGCTGTCGGTGCAGAGGATCTCCAGGAGGGCGTTGTGCTCGGCCCAATCCTGGGCGGGAGACTGCTCCGTTTCATCCAGAATCAGCAGGCCGCTGCGGATATATTCCGGGTCTATGCCGGTCTCGTCCAGCAATTCGCGTGCGAGCGCGGCGTAACGCCGCTGACTCCAGAGGGCCAGCGTGTTGACGGCCTCGGGATAGTGCCAGGGATACAAAGGGGAAAGAATCCCCCCCGCCGCCCAGGACGCCTCCCGCCCGGTCTTGCCGCGCTCCAGCAGGGTGACCTTCAGGCCGGCCTGGGCCAGTTCGCGGGCGGTCATCAGACCGATGACACCGCCGCCGATGATGAGACAGTCGGGCATTTAGAAGCAGGGACTAGGGGCTAGGGATTAGGGGCTAGGGGAACTGTAACATGTGTAGCGGTAGTGCTGTGGTAGGTCAGGTTGCGTAAGCTGCCTGACGTTCTAGAAGGCCGAATGAATTCGACCCTACAGGTGTAGGTGTGAATTCATTCGCACGAAAGGGAGTTATAAGCCAATGACCCCTTAGAGAGGGGAAGAAGAAGTCTGGGTGAAGGAAAAATCAGTTGCGCTTCCAGCAGGCAGCTAGAGTTCCTGTGGTAACCGGGCCACTCTCATTGATAGTCAAAGTGGTGCAGTCACCGTCACTTGCTTGGCTGGTGCCCGTGACGGCCCCGGCCGTGGCGGTGAATGCAATACCAGTGGGCCCGGTTACGCCAAGGTTATAGTACCCCCCCGCCGTTTTGATTCCTGAACCAGCTGCTGCAGCAATCACCCAGCAACCGTTGGCGGCAGGCGTACACGCCCCGAGATTGCCATAGGTCGTGTTATTGGCCCGCCATTTCTCTTGAGCCAGCGCAATGGCGCTGAGCGCATCAATGGCCTCCGAGCGCCGGCTCTTGCGCACCGAATCCATATAAGATGGGTAGGCAATGGCCGCGAGGATGCCGACCACGGCGACCACAATCATCAGCTCGATCAGCGTGAAACCTGTTTTACGTTGACGCATAGGATGTCCTCGTTATAAGGTTAGCGTACCATTATCGGCTAACAACCGCTTATCTTGAGCCGGTTCCGACGAACGGTAGCATCCGGCCGACGAACGGTAGTACGCTTACTATAATACCCGGCGGCAAATAGTTAAACTGAATTGCCGAAGACTCTGCAATTGAAGGGTAGAAATATGCAGGTTTGCCGCTCGCAACGTGCCTTCTCGCTGACCGAAATGGTCATCACGGTCACGGTGCTCGCCATCCTGGCGGCGATTGCGGCGCCTTCCTTCCAAGAAACGATTCAGAAAAGGCGCGTCGTCGGCGCGGCTGAAGAATTGGCCGCCAATCTCGAATACGCCCGCACCGAGGCGATCAAGGGTAATCGTAGCGTAGGGGTCAATTTTACGGCCGACGGTACTGATACCTGGTGCTACGGTATGGATGACACCCTAAGTGATGCTACTGTGTGCAGTTGCGGTACGGGGGTTGGGTGCACGGTAGACAGTGTCACGAAGGTGTTTAATAGCAGTGGCTACCGGGGTGTCCGCATGCCTACTCCGGCCTTTGGGAGAGTAAGAAATACCGGCTTTGAGCCGCGTCGGGGCTTCCCGACGGGCAGTCAGGGAACGGTCCAGTTTATATCTACAAGTGGGCAAATCAATGTGGTGCTCAGTCCCCAAGGTCGCATCAGGCTGTGTTCACCAGACTCCCCAAGTTTGCCCCCTTTATCAGGCTACCCCGAATGCTGAGCGTGAGTCGCCCACCGCACAGGTTTAGCAAGACCACCGGTTTCAGCCTGGTGGAGATGATGATCTCCATCGTAGTCGGCTTGGTGGTGGTGGCCGGTGTCATCAGCATCTTCTCCTCGGCCGTCAAGAGCCACACCGACAACCTCAGGATGACACGGCTCAACCAGGAACTGCGCACCACCATGAATCTGATGACCCGGGAGTTGCGCCGCGCCGGGTTTTGGGGTGGAAATAAGCAGGGCCCCCCGGTGATCCCCCCCCTTAACCCTCCCCCTGACCCTCGTCGAGGCGCGATGAACACAGTGGATACACCAGGCACAGCAAACGACTTCGCTGGCATACTCCCAATTACCGGAGGTAGTTGCATTACCTTCGAATACGATGAAGATAATAATGGGTTTTCAGCTACAACCGAAAGACGGGGGTTCCAATTAGATGGTGGAGCTGTAGAAAGCGGCACAGACACAGGGGGAGGATGCGGGACAGGGACATGGAACGCAATCACCGATTCGGATGCAATTGTAATAACGGGTTTAACATTTTTCGCCCCCATCCCACCGGTGGATATAGACGGCTTGGGTCCCGTTCCCGTACCCTGCACGCCGACCTCTGGATGCCCGCCGGGAACAAGTAGTATTCCACCCAACCCTCAAACTGTGCCAGTCAATCAGATAGACATCACCTTGACGGGGCATTTGGCCGGCGACGCCAGCGTAACCCGGACGCTGCGAGAGACGGTGCGGGTCTATCAGTAATGAGCGCGATGAATCAGCCCAATTCAATAACTCGGCAACGCGGTGCGGCGACACTTATCGTCGCTATTATTCTGTTGCTGGCGCTGACCTTGGCGACGTTCTCCGCCGCCCGCATCGGCGTCAGCGAACAGCGCAGCGTAGCGAACGACATCCGCGCCAAAGAGGCCTTTTGGGTGGCCCAGGCCGGGGTCGAGCAGGGCATCGCCTTTCTGAACGCCAATAAGGCCCTCATCAGTTCCCGCTCAGTATTGACGGCGGCGACGCCGGTATCACCTCCCGTCGAACAGGGCTGGGAAGCCACCGGCCTCTCGCGTTGGATCCCGTGTGGGGGTGCAACAGCCCCACCCTGTGGCGACGGGTTTACTACTCACGCTAGTGTTGGTGCTATGAGCTGGGCGAGTTATGACAAGGGATTCCCGATTACCCCCCCACCCCTTCTTCAACAGGTTTCCAATGACTATACCTTCGATCTTGATTTTCTGGTGCCCAAGTCGCAGTCCGGTACCCCGCCTCCCGTAAATCAGACTGTTATAGTTACCGCCACGGTGACAACCCCTGTCGGTGGAGATCCGCTGAGGGCCCTGCCACCAGGAACGGCACAAAATGCGTTCAGGGTGTCGCAGATGGTTAAAGGCTATGACACGTTGGTGGGCCCTCCTGGGAACAACCCCCCGTTCATTGACGCCCCGCTCATGGTGAAGGGCAGTGTTACTCTCAACGCCAATGTCAGAATTTGGGGGAATGGCGACCCTGATGCGCCATATAAACCTACTAGTACGCCATTTGCTCCTGTTGCTCTCCTCTCTATCTGGTCGAGAGGAGCGGTTTTAACGCCGCCGGCGAGTACCTGCGCACCCATTGCCATTTCTCCTCCCCCTACCTGCACTTCTCCTGCGATGCCCGGCCCCTATTATGCCCAGTGTGTGCTGCATCCTCTCGACACTGATGCGCCACCTGTGTGTGCCCTCCCTCGTTCCAACACCGTGCCGCCGGCGTTTCCGCCGGATCTTTTTTACTATGTCTTCGGGGTTGGGAACACCAGCTTTCAGCGGGTCAGAAACGACGCTACGGTGTTGGCCGATTGCAGCAATCTTATAAATCTGCCCAGCGGTTTCTACTGGGTAGACGGAGTAAACTGTACGGTGACTACAAACGTGGGCGGCACAGCTGCGAGGGCCACTGCTCCGATAACGCTGGTGGTGAATGGCGGCACCTTCACCCTGAACGCGGGCGTCAATTTTTGGGGCACGGTGTTTCTCAGGGGTAGCACACTCGCGCTTCCGGCGGGCGCTAGCCCAATGCTGCACGGTGCGCTGATTTCGGATAGGGATTTGGCGGCGACGACCGGAAATCTCGATCTGGTTTATGACTCCAGTGCCTTTAGGACCAGTTCCGCGCGGGCGGGCGGCTTCGCTAAGGTGCTGGGCGGCTGGATTGATAAGGCGCAGTGATGCGGCGAAATCATAAAGCCACAACTCAAACGGGGTTCAGCCTCCTGGAGGTGTTGATTACGCTCGTGGTGCTGGGCGCTGGTCTCATTTCGCTCGCCAAATTTCAGGGCACGGTGCTACAGGATAACGACCTCGCCAAGGCGCGCAGCGTGGCGGCGCAGTTGGCCGAAGAAAAGATTGAACAATTCCGCAGTTTTAGGTTTTTGGATACCGCAACGGGTGGAGCCGGCTCTTATGAGAGCATCTCCTCGAATCCTACAGGGGAAAGTTTGGCGGTTTCCAATGTCACCTATGCGCGCACTTGGACGGTGACTGATTTTTGTTTCCCTATTGCCCGCAATAGCCCCGGAGAGCCGAATAACCCCCCTCAGCGGGCCTCACTAGGCGGGTGCCGCAGGCCCATCCCCGACTTCAAAAATGTCACGGTTAAGGTGGAATGGACGGATCAGGACGGTAAGCCGCGAGATGTCAGGCTGTACACCAGCATCGCCGCGGTTGATCCGGCCTACTCTGGCCGGGTAACCCAGATAAATGCGCAGAGGCCCGCCACATGGCCTAACGAACTCTATTTTTAGGCTTCTTCTTGAGGGCTTACAGATTGAAAATAGGTTGTGTTATTTTTGATATGCCATAACTCGTTTTAGTAACCCTAGACTGTACTGGTTTCAATCCTTCCGCCGCCCAGCACCTTAGCGAAGCCTCCTTATCCATCTTCATCCGCCTCAAAGGGTTGAAAGCCCTATATCTGGCCAATTGGCGACCAACGGTCGTTTGGCGCCGACGAACGGCATTCAGGCCGCATCCCGCCAGCCCGATAATATAACCAGCGATATGCCGTTTTTCAGAGGCTGGTTATGACAACCTACAGAACACACATCGGTTTTACCCTGATCGAGATGATCGCCACCGTGGCCGTGCTCGCCATCCTGGTCACCGTGGGCATTCCTTCGTTTCAGGAGACCATAGACAAGCGCCGTCTGACAGGCGCCGCCGAGCAGCTCTATGGCGACCTGCAATACGCCCGCAGCGAGGCGATCAAGCGCAACGCCAACGTATTTGTTACCTTCACCGGCTCGGGCACGACCTGGTGTTATGGCATGTCCGCAACTACCGCCACTTGCAATTGCACCACCGCCAACAGTTGCGCGCTCGATGGTGTGGAAAAGGTCGTCAATCAGACCGGGTTCAGAAATATAAGCTTAGGTGTCAGCAATATCACCAATAACAACCTCAATTTCGAGCCGCGGCGAGGTTTGGTGAGCATGAACAACAACGCCCTGCCTATCGTCACCGGCGAGATCGAATTTACTTCAAACCATGGTGCCTCCAACGAAAAAGAACTGCGTCTGGAAGTCAGCAGGCTGGGTCGGGTGAAGCTGTGCTCGCCGTCCGGCAACGAGAACGTTTCGGGATATCCAACATGTCCGGGCTCATAAAGAAGGGGCGAAAATGAATTTATCTAAATTCAAACAGGCCGGTCTCAGCATGATCGAGTTGATGATCTCTATCACCGTCGGCCTCATTGTGGTGAGCGGCGTGATAGGCATGTTCGTCAGCACGGCGACCAGCAACGCTGAAAATCTCAAGATGACGCGCCTCAACCAGGAGCTGCGGGCGGTGATGGATGTGATGGTGCGGGACATCCACCGCGCGGGATACAGGGGCGACAGCACCACTGCCACCACTCCAAATCCCTTTACTTCCACCGCCAATGGAGACGATTTGACTGCCAGGACCGTAAATGTGGCAAATGATTGTATTTCCTTTACCTATGACAGCACTGCACTCGATAGCCCTCCCGTCACGGTAGGAGTTGTGGATAATGCCGACCGATTCGGCTATCGGCGCGGTCTGGCAGGCGCTGTTGGGGTTATTCAGGGTCGCAATGGAGGCGCGGGTGCCACCGATTGCGCGAACGGTACCTGGGGGGATCTTACTGATAGCGACAGTGTAGACATCACGATCTTGCGGTTTGACGTGGTAAGTGTGCCCTCTCCGGCCAACCCCAGCGGCGTCACTCGCACCCTCCGCAGTATCACTATCACCCTCACCGGTCAGCTCAGGGGTTCCAATCCCGCGATTAATCGCACTATCACCGAAACGGTACAGATGGTGAACAGTTAACAACCGGCGAAATTTACGAGGACGATATCATGAAAGGTACTTACATCACGCCACTCTACAACCAGCACGGTGCGGCCACCCTGGTGACCGCCCTCATCTTGCTGCTGGCGATCACTCTGGTGACTTTCTCCGCCGCACGGGTAGGTGTGACCGAACAACGCACCTCGACCAACGACATGCGCGCCAAAACCGCCCAGGATGTGGCCAACGCAGGTGTGGAGTACGGGATTTCGTATCTCACCAAGAACCAGGCCCTGGTCAGCGAGTACACGGACGCTAAAGGCTGGGGCAATGCAGCCTCTGGCGTGGTCTGGGACTTCTGCACCAACCAAACGACCTTGCCTTGCGGCGATGGTACAACTAACATTTATAATAACCTGGGGCCGGGTTTTACAAAGTGGCTGTACTACATTCTGCCAGCTACTAGTAATAGGCTGGTGCAGCCGAGCAACGTCTATAGCTATGCCCTGCATTATCTGAGCCCTTGCACTAATCCTTGCGACGTAGCGACCGTGCCGTCGGCCAACCCGACCGTGATCGTGGTCGCGCAGGCGACCAGCCCTGACACGCTTGCCGGACGGGCAATCTCGCAACAAGTGGTGCGTAGCGCGTCGGGCCTAGAGCGGATACCTCAGGCGCCGATCATGGCAGCGGGTACGGTTGATTTATCGGGCACCATGGACATCTGGGGTAATGCGACCGGTATTTTGGTTGCAACTGTGGGTACCGCCAACCCCGCGACGACCACAGCGGCGGCCAGTGGTGTATCCGACAGCACCATCAGCTATACATTCCCGCCGCCACCTCCTTTACCTCTTGTTTTACCTCCTGCACCGACCTATCAGCGTGCCAGCACGCTTACAGCAACCACGGGCCTCAATACGATCACTACAGTGACAACCGGCACACCGTTGTCGGTGTGGACACCGAATACCGCTACCCTAGTATCCAACGGTACTACGACTTGTGTGCCGTTTTATTCATCTAACAGTAATTCATCTAGCCATAAGGTTATATCAGGAATCGGTGGGTTAGGTTCCGCCTGCGGCGGCCATGGTACCCAAGACTCTGGCGTAGTCTCCGGGCAGGATTTCATCACACCAGCAACCACACCAATAGCACACCCCGCCGAGCGAGTCAGCGCCTATTTGGCGGATGGCACACCCTGTTATGAGCCCTTTCCCGGCAATACACTCACAACCCTCAATCCGGCAGGTTGTCCAAACTATGCTAGAGATTTATTTGAATATATCTTCGGGGTGCCAAGCAATCGCTCCGATGAAATCAAAAATCAGTCCACCATCATCTCCGACTGCAACACAATTCAGAACCTCACGGCAGGGCGTTACTGGGTGGTCGGGAATTGCACTATCAGGAACGTTGTCGTGGGGACCGCCGCAAAACCCTTTGTGGTGATTGTGGAGGGCGACCTGGATATAGGCTCCAATAATACCGAGTTTTATGGACTCATCTATGTAAGAGGTACTGGGAGGAGTGTCACGATGAATGGCGGCCTGTTTCAGGGGGCGCTGGTCTCGGAGAGCGCGATCGCCCGTGCCAATGGCAATAATAGAATGGTGTATGACGCCCAGGTGCTGTTGAATGCCAGGGAAACTACTGGTGGTTTCCGCCCCATCAGCGGCGGCTGGGCGGATGAGATGTAGGAGCAGGTGATGAAAAATTCAAAAATTTTACAAGCAGGCGTAAGCCTGATTGAGGTGCTGATTACTTTGATCGTGCTGGGCATGGGGTTGATGTCGCTCGCCAAATTCCAGGGAACGGTGATGAAGGACAACGGCATGGGCAAGGAGCGCACCGTGGCGATTCATCTTGCTCAGCAAAAGCTGGAGGATCTGCGCAATTTCAGTATATTAGCGACGCCCAATCCTCAAACCGCCATCCCGCCGCTCGCGAGCTATCAGGCCATAGTCACAAATCAAGGGGGGAGAATGGACAACGCCGGCAACTTGGCGCTGCCGAGCGGTACGGTGCCAAGCACAGAACTGGACAACAGCAACGTGCAGTATACCCGCACCTGGCGGGTACAAGGCTGGTATTACAGTAACGCTGCCACCTCAGTTAATACCCCGACCCTTACCGCGCCTAGCCCCGCTCCTGCTTACCCGCCACTGAAGCAAGTCGTTGTCACTATTAAATGGCCGGATAAGAGCGGGACGCTACCTGCTGACTGTGGTTTACCTACTGACGCGACTCAACCCGCGAGCGCCGATACCCGGGTGTGTCTGATCAGCTTTATCCACCAGACGGATCCAACACCACCGTAACCGGGCTTTGCTGGCAGGATGTTGGAAAAGTCCATCCAGGACTTTTTCAACTACGCGAAGCAAAAAATGTGATTTTTGCTGGGCTTCATTTCTCGAACACTTGTGTGTTTGAAAGATGGCGGCACGTCCATGTACCGCACTGCAGGTATTGAAAAACGAATTTTTCAATACCTGCTAGATCTGCAGCTCAATCAGGCTTAC
>JAMDBH010000064.1:802-3580 GCA_023487615.1 Gammaproteobacteria bacterium | reverse complement strand
CCTTAAGTCATTCCGGTAACATTCAGTGTGAACCCATTGGTCAGCGCCTGCAAGGCGGCATTGCAAGCGGCGCTGGTATATAATTCCAGTTTTGGATTTCATCAGGTCTCGGATGCAAGAGCGCTATACCCCCGCGGAGATTGAACAGGCGGCCCAACAATACTGGGAGCAAAACCAGGTATTTAAGGCCCACGACCACGACCCACGTGAAAAATATTACTGCCTCTCGATGTTTCCCTACCCCAGCGGGCGGCTGCACATGGGGCACGTGCGCAATTACACCATTGGCGATGTGATTGCACGTTATCAGCGCATGCAGGGTAAGAACGTGTTGCAGCCGATAGGTTGGGATGCGTTTGGTCTTCCCGCCGAGAACGCTGCGATGCAGAACAAAGTCCCACCCGCCAAGTGGACCTACGACAACATCGCCTACATGCGCAACCAGTTGAAGAGCCTCGGCTTCGGATATGACTGGGAGCGCGAGCTGGCCACCTGCGATCCGAACTATTACCGCTGGGAACAGTGGTTGTTTACGCGCCTGTTCCAGAAGGGGCTGATTTACAAGAAAAGCGGCGTGGTGAACTGGGATCCGGTGGATCAGACCGTACTCGCCAACGAGCAGGTGATAGACGGGCGCGGCTGGCGCAGCGGCGCGCCAATCGAAAGGCGCGAGATCCCGATGTACTATTTCCGCATCACCGCCTACGCCGAAGAACTGCTCTCCGGGCTCGATCATCTGCCGGGTTGGCCGGAGCAGGTGAAGGCCATGCAGCGCAACTGGATCGGCAAGAGTCGCGGAATGGATGTGCACTTTCCTTATGTTCCCTCACCCCAACCCTCTCCCGTTACGGGAGAGGGGGTTTCTAATGATGTGCTCAAAGTGTTCACCACGCGCCCCGACACGCTGATGGGCGTGACCTATGTGGCGGTTGCCGCCGAGCATCCGCTGGCCACGAAGGCTGCGGTGAAGAATGCCGCGCTGCATGCCTTTATTGAAGAATGCAAGAAGGGTGGCGTGACAGAGGCCGAGATTGCCACGCAAGAGAAGAAAGGTATGGCGACCGGCGAGTTCGTCACGCATCCGTTCACTGGAGAAAAACTGCCGGTGTGGGCGGCAAACTACGTGCTGATGGGCTACGGCGAAGGCGCGGTGATGGCGGTGCCGGCGCACGATGAACGCGATTTTGAGTTTGCGGCCAAGTATGGCTTGCCCGTCAAGGCGGTGATTCGACCCTGTACAACGCCAGCCGAAGGCCCCTCACCCCTCACCTCTCACTTACCGTTTACTGACTACGGTATTTTATTTAACTCCGGCGAATTCGACGGCCTTGATTTCGAGCAGGCCTTCGACAAAATGGCTGTGGTATTGCAGACCAAAAAACTCGGCGGGCCGAAGATACAGTTCCGCCTGCGCGACTGGGGCATCTCGCGCCAGCGTTACTGGGGCTGCCCGATTCCGATTATACATTGCGCGGCGTGCGGCGACGTCCCGGTGCCGGACAAAGATCTGCCCGTAGTGTTGCCGGAAGACATCGTGCCGGACGGTAGCGGTAATCCGCTGGCCAAGCTGCCTGCGTTTTACGAGACGCTGTGTCCGCAGTGCGGCAAGCCCGCCCGGCGCGAAACCGATACGATGGATACCTTCGTCGAATCGTCCTGGTATTACGCGCGCTTCTGTTCCCACGATGGCGTGAGCGGCATGGTGGATGAGCGTGCGCGTTACTGGCTGCCGGTGGATCAATACATCGGTGGCATCGAGCATGCGATTTTCCGATCTGAGCATGCGATTTTACATCTGTTGTATGCGCGCTTCTTTCACAAACTCATGCGCGATGAGGGATTGGTTACCGGCGACGAACCGTTCACCAAGCTGCTCACGCAAGGTATGGTGCTGGCCGAGACCTTTTATCGCACCCACGCCAACGGCAAGAAGGACTATTTTTTTCCGCAGGATGTAGCTATAGCGCGCGACGCCAAAGGCCGTATCGTCGCCGCGACGCTCAAGGCCGATGGCCTAGCGGTGCAGGTGGGCGGCATCGAGACCATGTCGAAATCAAAAAACAACGGCGTAGACCCGCAGGAACTGATCGAAAAATACGGCGCCGACACCGCGCGCTTGTTTACCATGTTCGCCGCACCGCCGGAACAGTCGCTGGAGTGGTCCGAAGCCGGTGTGGAAGGGGCTTATCGTTTTTTGAAGCGGCTATGGGTGTTTGCCCATGAGCAGGGTGACCGGTTTGAGAAACAGTCCGGTGTGAACGGATCGCCGGCGGGCCCGGAGGTTCTCGCCTTGCGGAGAGACATCCACCAGATTCTCAAACAGGCCAACTATGACTTTCGCAAACATCAATTCAATACGGTGGTCTCGGCCGCAATGAAATTACTGAATACATTGGAGAGGACCCCCGCGGAGACCGAAGCCCGTGCTTACGATGAACTGCTGCGTGAAGGGATGAGTATACTGCTGAGACTGCTCGCGCCCATTACCCCGCATATCAGCCATGCCCTGTGGCATGAATTGGGCTTTGCCGGCGACATCACTCAGACAGCCTGGCCGGAGGTGGACGAGTCCGCCCTGGTGCAAGACAAGGTTGAATTGGTGGTGCAAGTCAACGGCAAGTTGCGGGGACATATCACGGCGGCGAGCGGCGCCCAGCAAGCCGACGTACAAGCGGCGGCGTTGGCAGACGGCAACGTCAAACGCTATACCGAAGGCAAACAGATCAAAAAAGTGGTGATTGTGCCGGGCAAGCTGGTTAACCTTGGGCGTGCGCCGCC
>JAMDBH010000064.1:0-792 GCA_023487615.1 Gammaproteobacteria bacterium | reverse complement strand
GCTGGTCAACCGTGGGGTGGCTTAGACTATGAAAATCCATGTACGCATCGCAGTATTCGCATTGGCCGCTTCGCTGGCGGGCTGCGGTTTTCATCTGCGCGGCCAGGAGGAGAAGGGTATTGCCCCGCGCATGCTGCCCATGACCTATGTGCAAGGCGGCAACCTCCAGACCGGTTTAACGGACGAGTTGCGCCGCAGCGGCAGTCACATCGTTCAGGATCGGCAACAGGCCAAGCTTTTATTGACCATCCTCGCGGACGGTTTCGAACGCCGCTTGCTGTCGGTGGGCGCGACCGGCAAGGCGCGCGAGTTTGAGCTGTATTACACTGTCAACTTTGAGGTGCGCGATCAAGCCGGGAAAGAATTGCTCCCGAAGACGGAAATCAGTCTGGTGCGTGATTACCGCTTCGATGAAACACAGTTGCTGGGCAAGGATGCGGAAGAGGCCGTGCTGCGTCAGGATATGGTGCGCGACGCAGCCCAGCAAATCCTGCGGCGTTTGCAGGCCTTGAACGCGCCTTAAACCAAGATGCGGTTGAAACCTGAACAGCTCACAGGGCACTTGCAGCGCACGCTGGCGCCGGTCTATCTGGTGTCCGGGGATGAAGCCCTCCAGGTGGATGAGTCGTGCGCGGCCGTCCGCGCGGCGGCGCACGCCCAAGGTTACACGGAACGTGAAGTGCTGACGGCGGGCAAGGACTTTGACTGGAATACATTGTGGCAGGCCGCGCACAGCCTGTCGCTGTTCGCCAAACGGCGTCTGATCGAACTGCGGCTTCCTACCGGCAAGCC
>JAMDBH010000063.1 GCA_023487615.1 Gammaproteobacteria bacterium | reverse complement strand
CTTTCCGTGGATGATCACCTGCGCACTTCCGCTCATCGATCGAAAATATCCATCCCCATATCCCACGGGAATCGTGACAACTCTGACATTGTGATCGCTCTGCCAGTTTGAACCATAGCTCACTGGGTGGTCGGGTTTCACCACCTTGAAATACACCACCCGCGAAGTCCAGGTAATGGCCGGTTCGACTGGTATCGTACGGCGGACCTCAGGTGAGGGATAGACACCATAGAGCAAGATGCCCGGGCGCACGATGTCCAGCCAGGACTCGGGCAACTGCAAAATGGCGCCCGAATTCGCCATGTGGCGCAACGGAGTGGGCAAGCTGCGCTTTTCGTAGAACCGCAAGACTTCCTGGAAGCGTTCCAGTTGTAATTTTGCCGATCTCAGATCTTTCGCATCTGCGTTGGCAAAATGGGAAAAGATTCCTTCGATTTCAACGTGCTTGCACTTTAAAGTTGATTCCAGCAATTCTTCCGCGCTGTAATAGTGGACGCCGATACGCTCCATGCCCGTATCGATCTTGAGATGCACTCGGGCGCGCACCCCCATGGAGGTAGCCGCCTCCTCGACTTGTTCCAGTTTCTGCTGCGATGACACCGTAAGTGCCAAGTCGTGTTGCAGGAAGAGCGGCGTCTGGCTGCCAAGGATATTCCTTCTTCTAAGTAAGCCACGCCCAGCATCCTGGCGCCGATCTCTTGCATGTGCAGCCCCACGCGCACCAAGCCGTGACCATAGGCATTCGCCTTGAGAATGGGCATCACCATCGCCTCGCCGACCGCGCCTTGAATGGTCTTGTAGTTCCGGGTGAGCTTGTCCAGGTCCACCAGCACATGCGTGGGCCGCAGCGCGACCCGTGTGCTGATGGTGGGATGATTGCTAACTGCCATAGGTTGTAATTCTATCCGGCTTATATCTCGAACTTTTTTGTTTTTGTCATGCTGAGCCCCGAGAGCATTTGTCCGAACCGCTAGGCCAAAGGCGAGGAAACCTCGTAGATACCTTCACCTTTCTGTCATTTCGAGTGAGCGCGTTTTGCGTCGCCTTTAGCGACGCAGCGCGACGAGAAATCCCTTTGCGCAAACCTACTTTCGAAAATGCAGGGATTGAGATGTAATCTTCACACAACATCTACGTGGCCGTCTATCCACGTTCATCCGCGTTCCGCTTCAGGTGCTGTCTTGCCAGCTGCAGCGCTCCCTCCCTGTCCCCTACCTCGCCCGCTGCTTGCGCCTCGCGCACCGCTTCCAGTAGCTCACCGATTTTCGGCCCCGGCTTCAGCCCCAGATCGCGCATCAGGTCTTCGCCGTTGATCAGCGCCGGTGGCACCACCTGTTCCCCCGGGTGCTCGAAATAGGCCTCCAGCAAGGTCCGCAACGCCTCAAGGTGCTTTTCCAGTTCATCCTTTGGAACCTGAGCCTCGAACTTGCCCATGAAATCCGCCAGCGACAGGAGGCAGATTTCAACCCCGGTAGCGCCCGCATCTCGGAAGAATCTGTAGATTGCCCGCCGGCTGGGTGAGCCGCCCTCTTTCGTCAGCATATAAGGCCGCCCATGATGCCGCATAATAGTTTCCAGCACCGCGATCTCATCGTTGCTCAGATGCAAAGCCTGCGCTCGCTCCACCACCATCTCAGCCCCTGCATTTTCGTGATCGTAAAAATGGATGCGGCCGTTTTCGTCTCGGCTCTGCGTCGTTCCTTTACCCACATCGTGGAATAACGTGGCGAAGTAAAGTAATGTCAACCGCGAATGATCCGGCACCGGCTCGACTCCCAAATGTTCCTTGAACTGTTTGCGGTATCGCCCAAGTTTTTGGAAGATCAATCCACTCTGCATGTCGCCGGCGCCCTCGGCCCCTACACCGTCGCCAAGCAGTTCCATGATCCGGTCCAGTCGGTTCAGCACCTGAAGAATATGGTTCCAAACATCGAAGGCGTGCGGACTGGGCTGCTCTAGTTTCCTCAGCGGTGGTATCTCGGGGAATATCGGGTCCAGCGCGCCCAGCAAATCCAGGGCCCGGATCGAGGTGCCCGGTGGAGCCTGCCCTGACCCCGAGCGAAGCGAGGGGGAATGGGGCACCGCCAGCAACTTAAAAAACTCGTCCCGCAATCGCTCCGCTGAAACCGCCGGCAGTCCGCCGGTCGCCGCTCGCATCTGAGCGCGGGTGTCCTTATCGATTCTCATCCCAAACGCGGCCGCCATCCTTACCGCGCGGATGATGCGCACGGGGTCGTTTTGAAATGCCTTGGGGGAGCAAGCCTTGACTTGTTTGGCTAATAGATCACCCGCACCGCCGAAGGGGTCCAGCAAAGCATTGGGTTGCCGCAAATCGATGGCCATCGCATTGATGGTCAGGTCGCGGGCAGCCAGATCGCTGTCGATGTCAGCGCCCTGAATGGTGATGAAATCCAAAGTAATGCGGCCGCTATCCGCGCTCACGATGACTCGGCCGGCGCCCCGCTCCGGGTCCAAGGGATAGAAATCAGCTTTGAGTGCATTGGCTACGCCTCGTCCTAGCTGAATCGCTTTCTCCGGAACCAGAAAATCGAAATCCTTCACCTCCCGGCCCAGCAGCAGATCGCGTACCGCCCCGCCCACCAGGTAGATTTCCTGGTCGGGCGGCAGGGCCGCCTTTACGCGTTGCACCATTGCTGGTAATTGTGTGAGGTTTCCTGAGGGCACGAATTCCACCTGTAGGATTTCTTTGGCGCGAGCCGCCTTCGCCGCCAGCAGCGCCTGCCGCGGCGTCCCGCCCTGGCCCACTACTTTGCCGCGTACTTTGGCCACCCAGCGCCCGGCGTATGGCGGCTTCACCCCTCTCCCCCAACCCCCTCTCCCGTGAACGGTAGAGGGGGAAAAGACTCACCGCCCATTTTCAATATTGCTATCGTCACAGAATCCAGGTTTTCATAAACCTGGTCGTTAGTAAAACGAATCACTCGAAATCCCAGATTGGACAATTGCTTTGTTCGAGCATCATCTTGGTCCTTTTGCGAGAAATGTACTTCCCCATCAACCTCCACAACCAATCTGAGGTCTGAGCAATAGAAATCCACTATGAATCTGTCTATTGCCACCTGACGGCGAAATTTATACCCCGCCAGCTTTCGGTTTCGGAGTGCCTGCCAAAGAATGCTTTCTGCAGTGGTTGGCTTCTTTCTAAAAGCCTTCGCCTGCATTCGCAACTTGTCGGTGAACTCGCCGAGGTAACCCTTGGCCATTAATTTCGTTCGGGCTCTAATTCGTTGCCACCCGGTTTTTTCTCCCTCTCCCGTCTGCGGGAGAGGGGCAGGGGTGAGGGGTCGTCCGGCGGCGTGTATTTCTTCAGGTCCACGACGCCGATGAACGGCAGGTTGCGATAATACTCGTCCAGGTCCAACCCGTAGCCAAAGACGAACTTGGCCGGGATTTGAAAACCGGTGTAGTGAATGGGCACCACTGCCTGGCGCGCCTCGGCTTTGTCCAGCAGGCTGCACACCCGCAGGCTCTTCGGCTGCCGCGAATCGAGCAGCGCCAGCACCGAGGCGATCGTATTGCCGCTGTCCACAATATCTTCGACCAGCAGTACGTTGCGATCGGCGATGTCGATGGTCAGGTCCATGGTGATGCGCACTTGCCCGCTGGATTCACGGGCGC
>JAMDBH010000148.1 GCA_023487615.1 Gammaproteobacteria bacterium | reverse complement strand
AAAATATATCGCCAACCGCCAAGACGCCAAGGTCACCAAGAAAAAGGCTTGAATTGTAAGGAAAAATATTGGCGTTCTTGGCATCTTGGCGGTCCAACATAAATAAATCAGAGATTCCCTAGACCGGCAAACTGCAAGTAAGCCTGGGTCAAATCCTCCCCCCATAGCAAACTAATCCACCCCGCCAGGGCCAGATACGGGCCGAAGGGGATGGGCACGTTTTTATCCCTACCGCGTAACAGAATCAATGCGATGCCCACCAACGCCCCCAACAGGGATGACAGCAGGATGATGACCGGTAGGGCCTGCCAGCCCAGCCAGGCCCCCAGCATGGCGAGCAGCTTGAAGTCGCCATGCCCCATGCCCTGCTTGCCGGTGACTAGCTTGAACACGATATAGACCGACCACAGGCTGAGATAACCCGCCAAGGCCCCGATGATGGCGGTTTCGCTATCCACGAACACATTAAACAGGCTTAAGCCAAGACCGGCCCACAAAAAAGGCAACGTGATGCTGTCCGGCAACAGTTGATGATCGAAGTCTATGAAACTCAAGGCGATCAACGCCCAGGTCAGCGGCAGCGCAGCGAGCCCCGCCACGCCGGCGCCGAAATGCCATGCGACTACCGCCGACAATAGCGCCGTCGAGACCTCGACGATGGGATAGCGCAGCGCTATGCGCGCCCCACAGCCTGCACACTTACCACCCAACAGCAGGTAACTCAACAGGGGAATATTCTCTGCGGCCTTGATGCCCCTTCCGCACTGCGGACAGTGCGAGGGGGGGTGCAGCAGATCAAAGCGTGCCGGTGCGATGGTCTGTGGTGCGCCACTCAACTCCGCACAATGCGCGCGCCATTCACGCTCCATCATCTGCGGTAGCCGGTGGATCACAACATTCAAAAAACTGCCGACAATGAGGCCGAGTAACCCCGCAGACAAGATAAATAGCCAGGGAAGCGTCTGGAAGATGTCCATCACTGTAAATGCAGGGAAAAGGGAAAAGGATTAAAGCGGAAAGTATCGAGTTTCTCTTGTACCTTTTCCCTTTTCCCTTGTATCTGTTTTTATACCACTGCCCCCAGCTTGAATATAGGCAGATACATCGCCACTACCAAACCGCCGACCAGCACGCCCAGTATCACCATGATGAGCGGCTCGAGCAGGCTGCTCAAGGAGTCCACCTGGTTGTCCACCTCTTCCTCGTAGAAATCTGCGACCTTGGTGAGCATCGTGTCCAGCGCGCCGGATTCTTCTCCGATTGCGGCCATCTGCACCACCATGTTCGGGAACAGGTTGGATTGACGCATGGCCTGGTTCAACTGCTGGCCAGTGGATACCTCGTCGCGCATCTTGAGGATGCCGTCCGCGTAGACGATGTTGCCCGATGCCCCCGCAACCGATTGCATGGCCTCCACCAGCGGCACGCCGGCGGCGAACATGGTGGCGAGGGTGCGCGCGTAGCGGGCGATAGTGGCCTTGGTGACGATGTCGCCGATGATCGGCGCTTTCAGCAGCATGCGGTCGAGCAGCCGGCTGAATTTGCGCGAGCGGCGCTTGGCCTGGACGAGTCCCATGACGGCCAGTATGATGCCGCCGAAGATCGCCCACCACCACTGCTGGAAGGCCGCCGAGAGATCAATGACGAAGCGGGTCAGGGCCGGCAGGTCGGCGCCGAAGCCTTTGAACAGCGATTCGAACTGCGGGATGACAAAAATGAGCAGGATGGCGGTGATAATGAAGGCCACCACCAGCACCGCGGTGGGATACCACAAGGCCTTTTTAATCTTGCCTTTCAGGTTCTCGATCTTTTCCTTGTAGGTGGCGATCTTGTGCAGCAGGGTTTCCAAAATACCGGCGTGTTCGCCGGCGCGCACCAGATTGCAGAACAATTCGTCGAAGTAATAGGGATGTTTTTCCAGCGCCTCGGTCAGCGAGGTGCCGCTCTCCAGATCGCCCTTGATGGCGAGCATCAACTCCTGCATGCTGGGATTGTTATTCCCGCGGCCGATGATCTCGAAGGATTGCACCAGCGGCACGCCCGCCGAGATCATGGTGGCAAGCTGGCGGCTCATGACGGCGATGTCTTTGGGGGTGATCTTCTTCTTGCGGCGCCCGAAGTTAGAGCGCTTTTTGATCTTGATGGGGTTGATGCCCTGCCGGCGCAGATCCGCCTTGACCAGCGCGACGGTCGTGGCGCGCGTCTCGCCCTTGATACGGTTGCCCTGTCTATTGGAACCTTCCCAAATGAAGGTATCTTGTTTAATCGCCTTTGCAGCCATAGTATTCAAGACCTCTCGTGTAACTAAGGGGCCTCTGATTTATTCAGAGGTCCTGCGGTATAGGGATGTGCCGCCATTTTTTCAATCGCATTATGCGATTGAAAAATGGCGAAAAGCAAAAACCGCGTTTTTTGCTTTTCGTCTCTGAAAATTCCATGGATGGAATTTTTCAGAGTTTCCTTAACGCAAAACAAACTACTCCTTATTCGACATTAGCGGCAGAAGAATGGATAACTTTAGGGAAGCTCTGAAAAATATACCGCAACCGCCAGGGCGCCAAGGTCCCCAAGAAAAAGGGCTTGAATTGTAAGTAAAAATCTTAGCGTTTTTGGCGTCTTGGCGGTTTGTTTCGGTAACATTTTATTCATTGGTGACCCGGTTCACTTCCTCCAGGCTAGTGACGCCCTGTTTGACCTTCTTCAGCCCCGACTCGCGCAGGTCGGCCACCCCTTCTTTTTTGGCCTGATCATTGATCTGCATGGAGTTGCCATCCGCCATGATGATGCGCCCCATTTCCTCGGAGACCGCCATGACTTGATAGATGCCGACCCGGCCGCGGTAACCCTCGGCGCAGTTCTCGCAACCGGTGCCGGGGCCGTAGACCTTGAAGTTGCCGATCTCTTCCGGCTTGAAGCCTTCTTCGAGCAACGCCTCCTTCGGGATGTCCAAGGGTTTTTTGCAATGGGTGCACAAACGCCGGGCGAGGCGTTGGGCGATGATAAGCGAAACCGAAGATGCGATGTTGAACGGCGCAACACCCATGTTCACCAGCCGGGTGAGGGTCTGCGGGGCGTCGTTGGTATGCAGGGTGGAGAGCACCATGTGGCCGGTCTGGGCGGCCTTGATGGCGATCTCGGCGGTCTCGAGGTCGCGGATCTCGCCCACCATGATGACGTCCGGGTCCTGGCGCAGAAAGGCGCGCAGCGCCGAGGCGAAGGTCAGGCCGGCCTTGGGGTTGACATTGAGCTGGTTGATGCCGGGGAGATTAATTTCCACCGGATCTTCGGCGGTGCAGATATTGCGGTCGGCGGTATTGAGGATAGTGAGCGCGGTGTACAGCGACACGGTCTTGCCGCTGCCGGTGGGGCCGGTGACCAGCACCATGCCGTAGGGGCGATGTACTGCGTCTATAAATAATTTTTTCTGGTCTTCTTCGTATCCTAGCGCGTCTATGCCGTGCTGGGCGCTGGCCGGGTCCTGGATGCGCATCACGATCTTTTCGCCGAACAGGGTGGGGCAACTGCTGACGCGGAAGTCCACTGCGCGGTTCTTGGAGATCTGCATCTTCATGCGGCCGTCCTGCGGGATGCGCCGCTCCGAGATGTCGAGCCGCGACATCACCTTGAGCCGCGCGGCGATGCGATTGGCGAGCGCTACCG
>JAMDBH010000098.1 GCA_023487615.1 Gammaproteobacteria bacterium | reverse complement strand
GCTCGTTATCTATATTGACCTGTAAACAGACGTTGAGCGGGGGTAAGTCAACAGGGCGCTGACGGCTGAGCCGCTCGGCAATGTTCAGCCGGTCTACACTATGAACCCAGTCGAAATGTTCGGCGATGGCCGGGGTCTTGTTGCTCTGGATGGGGCCTATAAAGTGCCACTCCAGCCTCAGATTTAGCAGGCGGGATTCTTTGATTTTGGCCATGGATTCTTGCAGATAATTTTCTCCGAAACGGCGCTGGCCGCTGAGCGCCGCCGCTTGGATCGCCTCTGCCGGAAAGCCTTTGCTTACCGCGAGGAGGGTCACCGAGCCGGATTGTCTGCCGAATTCCAGCTCCGCCTGTGCGATGCGCCGGCGCAGCCTGTCGAGCCTGTCGGAGATAGTTTCAGTTGCGTCCATGTCTTTTAAGATGTAATTTTAGGCTCAAGTAACTGGTATTGTTTACCGATAACCACTTTGATTTCACCTTTCGGGGATGCTCGAGAGGAATCATTAAACGGCAAGGGGCGGCGTTGCCGCCCCTTGCCGTACTTGCGGCCTGTCCTTGGAACATGACCGCCATGTCCGCTTGGGGAAAATTATGGATATTACCGAATTATTGGCCTTCAGCGTCAAGAACAAGGCCTCGGACTTGCACCTGTCCGCGGGTCAACCCCCTATTATCCGTGTAGACGGCGACATGCGCCGCCTGGATGTGCCCGCTCTGGATCACAAGACCGTCCACTCCATGGTCTATGACATCATGAACGACAAGCAGCGCAAGGACTATGAGGAATTTTACGAGACCGATTTTTCCTTTGAGATCCCCACCTTGGCGCGCTTCCGGGTCAATGCCTTTAACCAGAACCGCGGCGCGGGCGGAGTGTTCCGCACTATCCCTTCCAAGGTGCTGACCCTGGAAGATCTGGGCTGCCCGCCGGTCTTCAAGGAGATCGCCGATGCGCCGCGCGGGGTGGTGCTGGTCACCGGCCCCACCGGCTCCGGCAAATCCACTACCCTCGCGGCGCTTATCAATTATCTTAACGAAAAAGAATTCTCTCACATACTCACCATTGAAGACCCCATCGAATTTATTCATGAGAGCAAAAAATCCCTGATTAACCAGCGCGAGGTCTTCCAGCACACGCTGGGCTTCAGTGAGGCGTTGCGCTCGGCCTTACGCGAAGACCCGGACATCATCCTGGTGGGCGAGATGCGCGACCTCGAGACCATCCGTCTGGCGCTCACTGCCGCCGAGACCGGCCATCTGGTGTTCGCCACTCTGCACACCAATTCGGCGGCCAAGACAATAGACCGCATCATTGATGTATTCCCCGGCGGCGAGAAAGACATGGTGCGGGCTATGCTGTCGGAAAGCCTGCGCGCGGTGATCTCGCAGGCCCTGTTCAAGAGGACGGGAGGCGGGCGCATCGCCGCGCACGAAATCATGATTGCCACGCCCGCCATCCGCAACCTGATCCGCGAAAACAAGGTGGCGCAAATGTATTCGGCCATTCAAACGGGGCAAGCCACCGGCATGCAGACGCTCGATCAAAATCTGCAAGGGCTGGTGCGCGCCGGGCTGGTGAATAAGCTCGATGCGCGGGTCATGGCGGTCAATAAAGATTCATTTAATTAATCCAGCCCGCAGCTTGCTGCGGCACAAGCGATGGGGTTTCCAAAGGGGGAGAGCTGCAATTCCCCCCCTTTGGTCGCCTGTGCGGGTTCATCCCGGGCAGTGCGAAAATCTAACTTAGGAGATATCTGCCCATGGTCTTTAACGATCTACTCAAGATGATGGTGGAGAAAAATGCCTCGGACCTGTTCATTACCGCGGGTGTGGCGCCCAGCATCAAGGTGCACGGCGAGATCAAGCCGGTGACAGAGGCGGTGCTCACCACGGAGCAGGCCCGCGATGTGGTGATGAGCGTCATGAATGCCCACCAGCGCTCGGAGTTTGAACGTACCCTGGAGTGTAATTTCGCCATCGGCGTCACGGGTCTCGGCCGCTTCCGCGTCAACGTCTTTCAGCAGCGTAACAGCATAGGCATGGTGTTGCGCCGTATTCAGACCGAAATTCCGACGCTCGAAGAACTCGGCTTACCGCCCATTCTCAAAGACATCTCCATGACCAAACGCGGCCTGGTGATATTCGTGGGCGGCACCGGCACCGGTAAGTCCACGTCACTTGCAGCGATGATCGGCTACCGCAATAAAAACAGCTCCGGGCATATCATCAGCATCGAAGACCCCATCGAATATGTGCACCGGCATCAGAGCTGCATCATCACCCAGCGCGAAGTGGGGGTGGACACCGAGTCCTTCGAGACGGCGCTGAAGAACACCTTGCGCCAGGCCCCGGACGTGATACTGATCGGCGAGATCCGCGCCCGCGAGACCATGAGTCATGCCATCGCATTCGCCGAAACGGGGCATCTGTGTCTCTCCACGCTGCACGCCAACAGCGCCAACCAGGCGCTCGACCGTATCATCAATTTCTTTCCCGATGATCGCCGCGACCAGTTGTTGATGGACCTCTCGCTAAACCTCAAGGCGGTGATCGCCCAGCGCCTGTTGCCGCGCGCCGACGGCAAGGGCCGTTGTGCGGCGATCGAGATTATGCTCAATACCCCGCTCATGTCCGATTTGTTGTTCAAGGGCGCGGTACACGAAATCAAGGCGTTGATGACACGCTCCACGGAGTCTGGGATGCAGACCTTCGATCAGGCCTTGTATGATCTTTATCAGAAAGGCGAGATCACCTACGAAGACGCCGTCCGCTACGCCGATTCCGCCAACGACCTGCGCCTGATGGTCAAGCTCCATGATGAGCAAAAAATGAAGAAGATCGGCTCCACGCTGGAAGGGGTGACCCTGGTGGATCCCAGTAAATACTAGTCTAATATTCAATATTCACCGCGGAGGACGCGGAAGAATAAAATTAAATAGTTTCCCCTCCGCGTCCTCCGCGGTGATTTTTTGCCGGTCTGATCGTGCGCGCTACGCAAAGCTTGCAATCGTGGCGGCATCAAACACCGGGCCATCCACACACACCCGCTTCATCGCGGGGCCCTGTGCGGTCTGCACCTCGACCACGCAACCCGCGCAACCGCCTACCGCGCAGGCCATGTATTCCTCCAGCGAGACTTGGCACGGTAAACGATACTCGCGTGCGAGTTTGGCCACCGCCTCCAGCATCGCGGTTGGACCGCAGGCAAATATTTCTACTTCAGCGCGCTGTTCGGGATTTAGCACGTTGAGATAGGCGCGCGCCAGCTCCGTTACATAACCCTCAAAGCAACCGGGATAGCCTTGCAGGCTGGCCAAGCGGCTCGCTATCCCCCATTCCTCGAGCAAAGGCATGGACGCGATCACGCCGTCGGGCATGCCGGGCGTCATGATACGTGAAGGCCGAGCAGTAAACGGGAACGGAACCTCCGAGCCCATGATGGCGAACGGGTGATAGGATTCATTTGACTGGCGCAACACGTCCGCGATGAACACCATCGGTGGAATGCCCACGCCACCGCCGATGAGCAGCGGGCGGGGCTTGTCAGGGTACAGCGCATAGGGCACACCTATGGGTCCCATCATGCTGAGGGATTCGCCCACCTCGCGCTGCGCCAGTAGGCGCAAGCCGTTGCCCAAGGCCTTGTAGAGAAATTCCACCCAGCCTTGCCTTGGATCGGCGCGCATGATGGAAAGCGGGCGGCGCATCGGCAGTAACGGATCACAGGACAGGTGCGCGAAGCTGCCAGGCCTGGCGTGCGCGGCGCACTGCGGCGCCTGCACCCGCATGA
>JAMDBH010000075.1 GCA_023487615.1 Gammaproteobacteria bacterium | reverse complement strand
TGGTGAAGGGTGACTATGTGGAAAGCTGGCAGCCGCAACCGATGAGCAAAGCGGCGCTCGCCCAGTCGCGCGAAATCGCCAAAAAAGTCACGGACAACTTGGGTGGGCGCGGCATCTTCGGCGTGGAATTGTTTGTCAAAGGCGATCAGGTGTGGTTTTCCGAAGTCAGCCCGCGCCCGCACGACACCGGGATGGTGACGATGATTACGCAAGTGCAGAGCGAATTTGAAATCCATGCCCGTGCGATCTTGGGCCTGCCTGTATCCGTCCAAATGCGCAACCCCGGCGCCAGCGCCGTGATTTACGGCGGCGTGGATGCCCAAGGCATCGCCTTTGAGGGCGTAGACGAAGCCCTGCGCGTGCCCGACACTGATATACGCTTGTTTGGTAAACCGGAATCGTTTTTGAAACGCCGCATGGGCGTTGCGCTGGCCGGCGGTAAGTCCGTTGAAGAGGCGCGAGCGCGCGCCAAGCTGGCGGCGAGCAAGATTAAACCGCGCATAAATGACTGAATCGTCGGGACTTCTGATCATTAAAGCATTAAAGCAAGTTAAAGGGCTGACCCCTTATAAATTCTGATCGTGGTGAATCCGCGTCAATTTCCAACATCATTCTGCAGCCCCAGCCAGGTTGCAAACATCCTGGTATGTTGTGTCGGGCTCGTCGCTACATCCTCACACGCAGACACGGAAACCGCGGGGCTCAAGGATTACGCTGTGACCGTCTATGCCGGGCGGCTCACCGACGGTGACTGGCATGAGTCCTTCGGCCCCGGCACCCACTTCATCGATTCGGACCTGGTGGTGGGCGCTTTGAGCCGAACCTTTTCCCGTTCCGCAGACCTGAGCCGCTCCTACGAGGTGGAGGGCCAGATCGCCAAGCATTCCGGCATCCAGGACAACTGGGAATACAACCTGCTTGGGGCCATGCGCTGGCACCGCTTCCCGTGGAGCGAGAAGCTGAAATCCACCGCCGCCATCGGCTTGGGTGTGTCCTATGCGCCGGAGGTGCCCCGGGCCGAGGCGACCATCATCAACAGTGCCAGCGAGGAACTGCTGGCCTACTGGCATCTCGAATTGACTCTGGGCCCCCCGCAGAGCAATTGGCAGGCATCGTTGCGCATGCATCACCGTTCCACGGCCTACGGCCTGTTCGGCAGCAGCGGAGGTTCTAATGCCGTGACGCTGGGGGTGCGTTACGAATTCGATTGATTCAACCTGGATGACCTGGAGTAAAGAGATTGAGTCAGTGTGAGGTATCCCCAGTTTCATGGCTCAGGCTTGGTTGCGGCTGGGCAATGCTGTCAATTCTAGCGGGTGGGAAGCCGTCCCGGTAACCGCTAGCCACGGGCCGGGTATCGAGCCTTGCAGGTGCGCTGGCGACAGTACACTTGATGCGTAGGCACGAAAGCAGGCGAGGAACAATGGTAACGGATAACGCCGACCGTGAAGGGTTCAGCTAGGGTCAGGTTCATTGTATGACTGCCACACATCTTAACCTTGGGGCGCATAACGTCATGATGAATTCTATGCCTGATTGATTCATATATGCCAAATAAATAATCACGCCTTGTAAATGTATGTATGTTCAAACACGCTCGATTAAGCGCTTTATTTTGAGTCATCTTGGTTTGATGCAAGTTGCTTAGTAAGTTGCCGGATCAGCAGGCTTGCGTCAATGTTAATATTCCGAGTGGACTTGCGCAATCGCGCGGACCAAATAGGGTTGGGGAAATGTGCGTCGTCGCGGTAGCGCGGGATGACGTGCCAGTGCAGGTGGGGAGTCTGGTTGCCGCGAGTGAGGCGAGGTTGATTTTGTCGGGGTGGAGCAGTTCTCGCAGGGCGGATTCGATTGCGAACACGACGCGCATGAAATGCGCGCGGTCGGGTTCGGTGAGCTCGGTCATTTCCTTTACGTGGGCATTCCAGATCACGCGACAGTAGCCGGGGTAGTCGGGGTCGTTGACGAGGATCACGCGGCAGCGTGTGTTTTGCCAAAGGATAACTTCAGTTTGTGGTGCGCACAACGGGCAGGAGGTGTTCATCTTTCAGGGGTTCCAATCAGCGTCAATTTCTCAGTGCGCGACAACTGCCTGATTTGATGTTCGCGCCTGAGAGCTGTCCCTTGATCGTTGACCACCTCGCAATAAACGATTTTCACCGGACGCCGGACGCGGGTATACTTGGCCGCCGTGCCGCTGTTGTGTTCCTGTTCGCGGCGTGTGGGATCGGTGGTGACGCCGGTGTAGAGCGTGCCGTCGTCACAGCGCAATATATAGCAGAACCATTCTGTACTTTTCTTTAGGTCCATTGTTATGCCCGAGCTTTTACCTACTGTAGAGATTAACCCATCCGCGCCGGCCACGGCCACTGTGATCTGCATGCACGGTCTGGGGGTGGATGGCCACGATCTGGCGCCGCTGGCCGGCCAATGGGCTCGGCCGCCGCACGCCGTACGATTCGTTTTCCCGCATGCGCCGGTGCGTGCGATCACCCGCAGCGGCGGCATGCCTATGTCTGCATGGTATGACGTATACGGCCCTGATCTTGCCGACAAGTTTGACGACATGGGGATACGGACATCGGAACAGCAACTGCGGGGGTTGATAGAGCGTGAGGTGAGACGGGATATCCCCGCGCGGCGCATTGTGCTGGCGGGATTTTCCCAGGGCGGGGCGATGGCCTTGCATACCGGCTTACGTTATCCGGAGCGGCTGGGTGGCATCCTCGCACTTTCAACATATCTGCTGCTGCCCGATATGCTGTCAGTCGAGGCGCAGGCTGCCAATGCGGATGTGCCGATCATGATGGCGCACGGTACCGAGGATGACATTATTCCTCTTCCGCGCGGGGAGATGTCGCGGCGCGCTCTGGAAAAATTGGGCTATCGAATCGATTGGCGTGTTTATCCTATGCCTCACACCCTATGTCCGCAGGAGATCGAAGATATTGCGGACTGGCTGGACGAGGTTTTCAGTAACGGGTAAATAAAAAAGCCTTGTCCGGATTTCCGGACAAGGCTTTGGGGAAGCAACTGAATTAGACGGTTTTGTTAATTAACGATCTGCCAGCTTCCATCGGACTGGCGGCAAGCGTTGCCATGTGCGGTTTCTCTCTTGCCCTGGATTACCACAGTCGTGGTGTATTCACGGCAGGTTTGGCCGCTCGGCCGATTGTAGGTGCGCGTCGGTGTCACGGTGACCTCATTGCCGGTGTCCGGATTGCGCCAAGTGCTTGCCTGATTGACGCGGTTGCGCTCCAGGACCCGTTGCGCCTGGAGTTCATCGGAGCGGTCGAGAGAGGCGCCGACCGATGAGCCTAACAATCCGCCGATTAATGCGCCCGCAATGGTGGCGGCTACCTGGCCCTTACCTTCGCCGACGGTAGACCCTAATACACCTCCGAGGACTCCGCCTACCACAGTACCGGCTTGTTGTTTGCTTACGCCGCCGCCCGAAGTGGTTTCACAACCCGCCAAAGGCATGATGAGCGCCCCGGCCATCAGTGCCGTTACGGCTTGCTTATAAAGTTTAACGTTCTGCATAATTCATTCTCCTTAGAAAGGGTATTGGTGTGGGAACTTGAGCTTAGGCCTTGGGTAGAAATTAGACGCAAAACTGCTTTGAATGTTCCCGGGGGTGAGACGATGTTTCTATTATACTCTCAATACTTGTGTTTTACCCAAGGCTAGCCTGATGGCGGCGGCGGGGCGGCATACTCTTTTGCGGCATCTCCGCCCGGCAGATGTATCCCGGCCTGCTGAAAATGATCCCAGATCATAAACAGGACGTTGGACTTGACCTTCTGCCGATTGGCGGAGCGCAAATCGGTGAAGTATTGGATGCGAAACGTGACCGACGCGGGGCCCAGCGTATCCAGCCATACCTCGGGCGGCGGTTGCAGAAGTATATCGGGATGCCCTTTGAGCGCCTGCGTGATGAGTGTGTGGGCCTGATGTATGTCATTCTGTTGATGAATGCTGACCGTGAGTGCGGTACGCACGACGTTGTCGCTGTAGGTCCAGTTGGTAAACGGGTGTGAGATGACCTCCGAGTTGGGGATGATGACTTCTTGGTTATCCCAGGTCTTCACGGTGAGCGAGCGCAACCCGATGTGCGTGACAGCCCCTTCGTTGTTGCAGATAGTCACGGTGTCGCCGGTGCGCAACGGCCGCTCGAGCAACAGCAGTACGCCGCTGATGAAATTGTTGGCGATACCCTGTAACCCCAAACCCATGCCCACGCCGAGCGCGCCGGCGAACACGGTGAGCGTGGTGAGATCTATGCCCAACACCCGCAGGGCAATCAAAAATCCGACCAGCACCACGAGGTATTGCGTGAACACCGACAGGCTGTGGCGCGCGCCGGTATTGGCGATGCGGACAAACAGCCAGCGGTAGGTGGCGTCCCTGCTCCAGCGCGCGAACCGCATCACTACGATCAGGATGGTGGCGGTGATGAGGAGGCTCATCACGTTGAGCGGTCTCTCGCCCAGCACAAACAGCGGCGAAAACAGCACTTGGTTGATGGCTCGCACCGGCGCGCTCTCTGCACCCCAGCCGTAGATTTGGAACACTACCCATACGGCCAATACAAACAGCGCAATTTGACTCAGCCATTCGGCGGAAATCAGCAGCGGCTGAACCCAATCCAAAGTAGCACGGTGGCATGCGATGTAATTCTTGCTGCGGCCGAACGCATCGCGCACCAGTCCGCGCAGCAGCAGCCAACCGGCTAATACCAGCAACAGCCAGCCGATATGCGTGGAGATGGACCAGGCCAGATTGATATAACCGAGAACGCCCAGCGTCGCACTGGCGAGCAAGGTCACCGTCAAGGCGGGATACAGGCGCTCCGTTATCCGTAACCAGGTTGCGGAAAGCAGCGGCTGCAAAGGCGACAACAAAAATCTGCGACCGCGCAACAACAGCAGCAAAATGGGAATCGCCAGCAGCATGAAGAGGCGATCCAGCAAATTCTGCAAGACGCTGGTTACGGGCAACACATGAGCGAGCAGCACGAGCGCAGACAGGACGGCTATGACAGCGAGCCCCCAGCGCAGAGTATGGTAGAGCCGAGCGTGCGGCTGACCGTCTGCAAAGCGCGTATCAATCAACAACAAACGTGCCAAATCCACCGCAAGCCAGTAACAGAGCCAGGCAAGTATCAAAATGGGGACGATGTCTACGGAGGGCCAAGGCACCGCGGCGAGCGGCAAAAAGATCAGCGCCATGCCTGTGATAGCGATGTTGATGCGATTGCCGCGTATCAGCTCATGGACTATATGCAGCAGTCTGCCGAGAAAGCTGTGCCCGTCGAAGCGGCCGGAGACAGCCAGTTTTTTTACCTGCCGGTAGAGCCAGAAGATGAAACCCAACCAAAGCAGTTCGGCGGTGAGCAGGAGGGCGCGTTGGGCGCTGTCGGTGTCCCTGACGGCGTCGGGCAATTGTGCGGAGAAGACTTGCCATGCCGCGCGAGGCAGCGCAAGGGCCTCTTGCCCCAGCGCCATCCATGCGTCGGCGTCCTCGGGCAATGCCTGACGCGCGGTGAGTTGCCCGCTGTGGCGGTCGGCGGCCGTGACGTAGGCGCCTGCCGGGAAGGCGGTGCTAGAGCATAGTGTACAGAGCAATATGATTAACGCACGGCAAATATGCATCAGTCAGCCTTTAAGTAAATAGTGTGCCACGATGCCGGCAAAGATGGCGGCACCAAACCAGTTGTTGTTGAGAAAGGCCTTAAGGCACAACGCCGGTGTCCGGTCCTTAATCAGCATCTGCTGGTAGACGGCGAGACCCAGCGCGAGCGACAGGCCGGCATAATACGGCCATCCCAAGTGTACTCGCATGCCTATCAAGATCATCGCGCTCAACATAAGACCCTGGATGACGGCGATAATTACCCGGTCGGCGTCGCCGAACAGGATGGCGGTGGATTTAACGCCGATGCGCAGATCGTCGGCGCGGTCCACCATGGCGTACATCGTGTCATAGGCGGTCGCCCACAGTACGGTGGCGGTGAATAATAGCCAGGCCACCTGCGGCACGCTGCCGGTCTGAGCGGCGAACACCATCGGCACCGCCCAGCCGAAGGCCGCGCCGAGATGCACCTGGGGAAGATGCGTGTAGCGCTTGGCGAACGGATAGCTCACGGCGAGCAGCACCGCGACAAAGGACAAGAGCACGGTGAGCCGGTTCATAAGCAATACCAGCAGGAAGGCGATCAGGCACAACACCGCGAACAGAATCAGAGCCTCGCGCGGGGAGACAACGCCGGTTGCCAGCGGGCGTTGCACGGTGCGCTGTACGTGGAGGTCTATATCGCGGTCCGCGTAGTCGTTGATGACACAGCCCGCCGAACGCATTAACACCACGCCGAGCACAAACACGATGAGCACAAGCGGATCGGGCCGTCCTGCGCTCGAAATCCACAGCGCCCACAGGGTGGGCCACAACAACAGAAAGATGCCGATGGGCCGGTTGAGGCGCATTAGCCGGATGTATTGGTAGAGACGCTCTTTTATTTCTTGGGTTCGCATGTAGACCTATCATGCAAAAATATTTCGCTTAATAATAGAGGCCGGTTGGAGAGATGAAACAATGAGCGCCGACCCCAGATCTTTGCGGGTTTTACGCTCGACAACACAGTCGCAGGGGTGAATAAGACTTGCTGCTGGCCTATAACGGCGATTTCCAGATCACTGCGGTGCAACGTTTTATCTGCGAATAACACCGCCCCCAGTGAACGATTACCGAGCCGCGTCAGGCGCCGGTATTTACCTTGTAAGGTGGTCCTGGGAATGACGGTGCGCGCGAAGACGCAGGGTTGTTCGTCACAGAACAGGTGCACTTCGCGGACAAACGCCCATGTGCCGGCGCGCAGACCGAGGGAGCGGGCTTCATCAAGAACGGGTCGCGCCCAACCCTGGCGGTAGACCTGTACGCGAAACCGTCCGCACACCCGTTGCAGGCGACGCGTCAGCGAGGCAGGGTCGAGCAGCCAGTCCCACAGACCCGCAGGAATACTCCGCCGCAGCCGTTCAGGATCTTTCCAAACTGTGTTGCGGCGTCCGGTCAGAATTTTTTGGATATACCGACTCCAAACGGGTGCGCGCGGGACTTGTAGGTACCGTTGAAGGCGAGTGTGCCGTTCGGGTCCGCGCCGGGCGGGGTGCTATTGCTCAGCATGCGGTCATCCCACAACACATACATATACCCCGCCTCCAGCCCCAGTCCTGATACATTTGGGCGATGCCTAGACTGAAAGTCTGGCGGTTGGCGTCGGGGATGCGCGCGGTAAAATGATTGTCCGGCTGTGGAGTTTCGTCATAGGTGTAACCGGCGCGCAACTGAAGCCACGGATTAATCTGATAGGTCGCGCCGAGGCGATAGGCGGTAGAGTCGTCACAGTTGTTCACGTTCACCACCGGGTTGGTGATGCCTGGGCTGGCATGGGGTGTGACCAGCCGGTCAAAGCTGCTCCAACCCATACGCTCTATGTCGAACTCCACGGCGAGTTGTTCGTTTGCCCGGTAGCGCGCGCCGATCTGCCACAGTTCAGGAAATTCGATGCTGGTCGTGGCGTTGCTGGCGGTCGAACCGACCGCAGTGGCGTTCAGCGTGCCCTCGATATCTACAGTAACGCTGGAGTGATAGCTCACGCCGAAGCTCCAGGCCCCGCGCGATGCAGCAGCCCTATATTCCAGCCCCAATCCTCGCCATCACCGCGGATGCCGATGGATTTGGTATTGAGCAGAGCTTCGTTGACACGGTAATAGTCCACACCCAGCGCGACGCTGGTGTCGGGGCCGATCTGATAGGCGATGTTCGGATTGACGTTGACCAGTTCGAGCTTGCTGTGGGTCGGCTCCAGCGGATCGAGCGGGCCGGCAAAGACCGGGGAGGTTTCCGGTGACCAGTTGGTCTCCAGACCGAAGGGCGCGTCCACGTTCAGCCCCGCCGTCCATTGCGGACTCAGACGGCCCATCAAGTAAAATTGGGGAATAACGATCGGGCTATCTACGTCGCTGCTATGATTTCCGGTCACGTTGTTGACCTCGGAATTTGGATCTATAAATAACAGTCTGGCGTTCAGGTTAATACCGTCGTGAAACGACATCGCCGCCGGATTATAAGGCAGCGCCCCTAACTCCTCGGGATTAGCCACCACCGCATTAGAAAGTCCCAGGCCCAGGATAGAGGCCTCGGGCAGTCGAAATCCGGCTGCCTGTGCGTTCAATATAGCAAGCATGAGGCCGGTGGCCAAGATCAGGGTTGAGACTTTAATGTAATACGCGAAGCTTGAGCGCATGAGCCTCCTCGATAATTTTAGTAAATGAGGTTCTTGTTCGTCCGACCATATTAGCACGCGGCCGGCGATAAGACGACGGCGGATGAAGGCAGCCGCCAAGCGCAGTCTGCTAAGGTTTGCAGGGCAATACCTGTTGCTGTAACTCGATCATATTTCCGTCAGGATCACGCACGAATAGTTGCGGCAAGTCGTGGCGACCCTCGCGGTACGGAATGGCCAGTTTCGAAAGATGCGCTTTTGTGGCTTCATAATCATCAATCAAAAACGCCACATGAAAATCCCGTCGTGGACGCTGTTCGGAGGGCGGTAGAGGATCGGTCACGACCATCAGGTGCAGTTCGCACTCACCCAAGTTGTACCAGACACCGTTGAAGTCGAAGCTGTGACGTTGTTTTTCCGTAAGCCCAAGCACGTTTTCGTAAAAATTTTTGGCACGCTCTAAATCATTTACCAGAATAGCAGTATGTAATAACCGGGAGACTTTCATGCCGTAACAGTGCTGAAGTTCAAAGGACGCCCAGATCTTCCAAGACCGACACTGACCGCCGTAACCTTGCCCGCTCTCCGTCCAAATCACGAATCTCATCGCGCACCTGCTTGCGTTGCTGGTCAGATAAATCTTCCTTTTTCAGGCGCTTCTCTTTCTTCTCGATCTCGCGTTCGACGCTGCGGATTTGCTGGGTTAATTCGTAAATTTCGTGCCCAAGTTTATGGTTCTTCAGAAACACTGTCTCAAGCTCCGCCGGGCAGACATAATGATACACCGCACCTGCTTTGCCCTGCTCCAAGCCATTTTCAGCCATGCAATAGATTTCTAATCCGGCCCTTCTTCCCTCGTGATAGGCATTGGGATCAGGAATGATGCCGTATTCCGCACATGCCGTTTTGTGTTCTTCCAGTCTGTCGCGCGCATACCCCTGTGACCCGTCGCGCTGACCAATGTCATGCCAATCGGCCTGCAGGCATTCGGATTGGGAAAGCGTGGCGCAGGCGGTTGTCAGGCTGAGCAGGAAAGACAATGTCACACAACGCAGCGGCCTCATCGCTTTTCAGTTTCCGTGCAATGTCGGGTCATTACACCTCTCCTAAGACGATATTATTTTGTCGCCTGATTTACTATTTCCACTTTTTCGATAATTACCGGCGTTTGCGGCACGTCCTGGAAAATGCCTTTGCTGCCGGTTGGGACCTCGCGTATCTTATCCACTACGTCCATGCCTGACATGACCTTGCCGAACACGGCATAACCCCACCCTTGCATGGTCTTAGACTTGAAGTCCAGCATGGGATTATCCGCCACGTTGATGAAGAATTGTGCGGTGGCGGAATGCGGGTCGTTGGTGCGTGCCATGGCGATAGTGCCGCGCAGGTTCGCCAAGCCGTTATCCGCTTCGTTTTCAATGGGCGCTGCGGTGGGTTTTTCTTCCATATTCTTATCGAAACCACCGCCTTGAATCATGAAGCTGCTGATGACGCGGTGGAAGATGAGACCGTTGTAATGGTCCTTTTTGACGTAGCCGAGAAAGTTGGCCACGGTCTTCGGCGCCTTTTTCTCATCCAGCTCCAGTACGATCTTTCCCATGTTGGTGGTCAGCGCGATCTGTATCGGCTTTAAATTTTTAGAGGGCGTAGCGCCCAGAGGAGGAACTGCCAAGGCGCACAGCATAAAGACTGCAAGCGGGGTTTTCCAATTCATCGTCATTCCCTTATTTAGTTTGTACACAAAAACACAGCAACTCATACCTCGCCATATTGTACGCTTTCACCCAGCCAGCGGCGCACCAATGGATAAATACGATCAGGGTAGTTTTTTAATAACAGTGTAGCGGCCTGCTCCACATCGGGCAATAAATGCTGATCGCGAGCTAGGTCGGCGATATGTAGTTGCAAGATGCCCGTTTGCCGTGTGCCCAGGACTTCCCCTGGCCCGCGCAATTCCAAATCCTTGCGCGCGATTTCGAAACCGTCGGTAGTTTTGCGCAGCGTCGTCAGGCGCACCTTGGCATATTCAGAGAGTGGTTGCCGGTACATCAGCACGCAGTGACTGGCGGTGGCGCCGCGGCCGACGCGGCCGCGCAGTTGGTGCAGTTGGGCAAGCCCCAGGCGCTCGGCATTTTCGATAATCATCAGGCTCGCGTTGGGCACATCCACGCCGACCTCAATTACCGTGGTGGCGACCAACACATCAACGCGGCCTTCCTTGAACTCCCGCATCACCTGTTCTTTTTCCTGCGCCTTCATGCGTCCGTGCACCAGACCGACGCGCAACGCAGGCAGCACCGCCGCCAGTTGCGCGGCCGTGTCCACCGCCGCCTGGTATTGCAGCAGATCAGATTCGTCTATCAACGTGCACACCCAGTAAGCCTGCCGTCCGTTAAGGCAGGCGCGCGCGATGCGCTCGACCACCTCGGCGCGTCGCGAGTCGGCGACCACCACCGTTTCCACAGGCGTGCGTCCGGGCGGCAGTTCGTCGAGGATGGAGCTGTCGAGATCCGCATAGCCGATCATGGCGAGGGTGCGGGGTATGGGTGTGGCGGTCATGATGAGCTGGTGCGGCGTGTGGTCCTGAGTGACTCCCTTCCCGCGCAGCGCCAGGCGCTGATCCACGCCGAAGCGGTGCTGCTCGTCAACAATCATGAGCCCCAATTTGGGAATGCTCACGCCTTCCTGAAACAGCGCGTGGGTGCCGACGATAAGTTGCGCCCGTCCGGAGCTTATGTTGGCCAGTGTCGCGCTGCGCTGCTTGCCCTTGAATCTGCCAAGCAGGCCGATGACCTCAATGCCGAGCGTCTCGAACCAGTTCTTGAAGGTGGCGATATGTTGCTCGGCGAGTAATTCGGTAGGCGCCATCAGCGCCACTTGATAGCCCGCTTCGATGGCGTGCAGCGCGGCGGCGGCGGCGACCAGGGTCTTGCCGGAACCTACGTCGCCCTGAAGCAAACGCTGCATGGGGTGAGCGCGGCTCAAATCCTCCACGATTTCGGCTATCACGCGCCGCTGCGCGGAGGTGAGTTGAAACGGCAGATTTTGCAAAAGTCTTTCGACCAGCTTGCCGGCCGCTACCGGCGTCCTGCCTCTCGTGCCGTACAGGGAAGAGCGATAGCGAAGGGTTCTACCAATGTCGCGGGAGGCAGGACGCCGATAGCGACCGGCATTAGTACATCCCTGTACGTCAGAGGTGCGCATGGGGTGCGCCGGTTTTTGTTGCACCCGGCTGCGTAATTGCCGCAGGCTGAGGTGATGGGCAAGCAATTCTTCAAAGGCCAGACGACGTTGTGCGGGGTGATCGCCAGTCTCCAGCAGGGCGAGCGGCGCATCGGGCGGCGGATAATGCACGTAGGCGACGGCCTCCGAGAGGGAAGGCAGGTTAAGCGGCGCGAGTACGGTCTTGGGCAGCCATTCCTCGAGAGTAATTTCGCCCGCAGCAAGCAACCGTAAGGCCTGCTGTGTCAGCGTGCGCAGACTGAGTTGGTGCAAGCCCTCGGTGGCAGGGTAAATCGGCGTGAGAGATTCCTCTACCGCTGTGAGGGTTTGGTCGTCAATGCGACGGTACTCCGGGTGTATCATCTCCAGCGTAGCCGCGCCGAAGCGCACCTCGCCATAACAGCGCAGCCTCACCCCGCGCGCGAGAGCGGCGGTTTGCGCCGCGTTGAAATGAAAAAACCGCAGCGTGATGGCTCCGGTGCCGTCGCTCAACCTGCACAACAGCATACGCCGCCTGCCGAACTTGATGTCGCTGATCTGTATCTCGCCCTCAATTACCGCCTGATCGCCGACGCGCAGTGCGCCGATGGGCACAACACGGGTACGGTCCTGGTAACGCAACGGGATGTGGAACAGTAAGTCTTGAACCGTATGGATGCCCAGGCGGGCGAGACGTTCGGCGTTGCGCGGCCCAACGCCCCTGAGACGGGTGACAGGAATGCCGACCGGGTTGCCTGTGACTCTTTGTCCGGCAGGTGAATTAACGTGAGCGGTGCTCAGCGGGTCAGCTCCATGATCGCATCCATCTCCACTTGCGCGCCTTTGGGCAGCGCCGCGACACCGACTGCCGCTCGGGCGGGGTAAGGCTCTGAGATATAGTTTGTCATTACCTCGTTCACCAGCGGGAAGTGGGCGAGGTCGGTGAGATAGACGTTGAGCTTGACGAGGTCCGCGAGCGTACCTCCTGCGGCCTCCGCGACCGCTTTCAGGTTGTCAAACACCTGCCGGATCTGTGCGCGCATGTCGTCGGTGACGAGTTCCATGGTGTCCGGTCTAAGTGGGATCTGGCCCGACAGATATACCGTACTGCCGACCTTGACGGCCTGTGAATAGGTGCCTATCGCCTTGGGCGCTTTATCAGTAGTGATGATAATTTTTGATTTCATGTTTTTCCTTGCAGGATAAAAACAATTCACCACGGAGGACGCGGAGGAGAAACAAACTATTTTGATTTCATTCCTCTGCGGTGACTATTAAATCAGTTCTAACCTATCCCTTCACCCGGCTAATGCGCACCACCACCGGCAAGGCACGCAGTCGCCGCATGATGCGGGCGAGATGCAGACGGTCATGCACCGCGAGAGTAAAGGTTATCGCGGTATACATCCCGTCGTGCTCCTCGATGCTGACATTCTCGATGTTGGCGCCCAATTTCGCAATGGAGGCGGCGACCGTCGCCAGTACACCACGCTGGTTGGCGACCTCCACGCGGATCTCGACCGGAAATTCGCCCTCGATTTTTTCCGCCCACTGCACGTCCAGCCACTTCTCGGGATGTTTGCGGTATTCGGAGACGTTCTTGCAGGATTTGGTATGGATCACGATGCCGCGCCCGGCGCTGACAAAGCCCAGGATCGGGTCGCCGGGGATCGGCCAGCAGCACTTGGCGAAAGTGACCACCATCCCCTCCGTGCCTTTAATCACCAGCGGCCGCCCGCCGGGCCGCCGGGCCTTCTTGTCCGCCTTGCCCGGCAGCTCCGCTTCGGGTGACAGCGAGCGCGCCACCAGTTGCGCCATGCGGTTGCCGAGCCCGATCTCTTCCAGCAGGTCGTCCAGCGTCTTGAGTTTGTATTGCTTGAGCACTTCTTTGATGCGAACGGGGGTGAGCTTGTCGAGCGAGAGTTCGTAGATGTCGAGCTCCATGTTCAACAGCCGCCTGCCTCCCGCGACATTGGTACATCCCTGTACGGCATGGGGCAGGATGCCGGGAGCGACATTGCACAGGATAAGCCTAATAGCGAGGTTGAATCAATCATCACCGGATGGCCGTCGCTGCGCTTTCTGTGCTTCGGTTCCTGCTGCGCTCGAAAGACCGGGGTGTAAATCCTGTAAACCCGTTCGGCAGCGTTACTGCCTCACCCATGCGCCCGCGACATTAGTACGTCCCCGTACGTCAAAAAAAAACGGCATGGGCTTTTCAAGCGCATGCCGTGCGGGTTTTACACGCCGGTACTTAATAGAGTGTTGAAAAAGCCCATCCGTGGGCTTTCTCAACTCGCAAAGCAAAAAGTGCGATTTTTGCTTTGCTCCATTTTTCAAGCACCTACCCCGTGCTTGAAAAATGGCGGCGCGTCCATGCGCCGCACGCAGGCTGTTGATAAACAGCCTGCTAATTCATGCCGCTATTGACTCGTTCACGCAACTCTTTGCCCGGCTTGAAGTGAGGTACATACTTTCCATACAGCGACACCGGATCGCCGGTTTTTGGGTTGCGGCCGACGCGAGGCGGCCGGTAATGCAGGGAAAAACTGCCGAAGCCGCGGATCTCGATCCGCTGACCGTTGGCGAGCGCCTGCCCCATCTGATCAAGCATGGTTTTTACAGTCAGCTCTATATCCTTATAGGCCAACTGAGTCTGTTTGCGGGAAAGTATCTCTATGAGTTCCGATTTCGTCATAATCTGTATCCCTCAGTAGAATCCGTTAAGAAATCTCTGTATATACAGAGATTTCTGCGGTACACGGATGTGCCGCCATTTTTCAAATACGTCGCCAGCGGACACACGCCCAGCATCCCGGTGGCGGTCTCGACGAGATCCGTGCCGATATTGTTGTGGGTGATGATTAACAGGCCTATGGTCATGGCAATTCCCGATGACGCACGATAACGTTTTCCCGCCCCGCGCGGAAGTGGCCGGCCAATAATTGAGCGAGGTACACGGAGCGGTGTTGGCCGCCGGTGCAGCCCAGGGCCACGGTCATATAGCTACGGTTGTCGGCCTCGAAGCGGGGAATCCACGCCTCGAGAAAATCCCTGATGTGTTCAAACATCTGCAATACCGCGGGCTGCTCCTCAAGAAAACGCATGACCTCGGGATCAAGTCCGGTAAGCGGGCGCAACTGGGATTCCCAGTGCGGGTTGGGCAGGCACCGCACATCGAAGACGAAGTCCGCGTCCGCCGGGATGCCCCGCTTGTAGCCGAATGATTCGAACAGCAGGGACATGTGGCTGGAGGTCTGGGCCTCCAGCCGTTCGCGCACGATCTCGCGCAACTGATGCAGGTGCATTTGACTCGTCTCAATATAGAGGTCGGCATGCGCCAGCATGGGCTCGAGCAGCTTGCGCTCCTGAGTCAGCGCCTCCGCCAGTGGCAGACCCTGGTTGGTCAATGGGTGTTTGCGGCGCGTCTCGCTGAACCGCTTCAGCAGGATCTTTTCGTCGGCATCGAGAAAAAAGATTTCGCAGGCAAGGCCGGTGCCTTTAAGCTCGTCCAGCACCTCAGGGAATTGCTCGAGATCAGTGCTCAGATTGCGCACGTCTATGCTCACCGCGGCGTTCTTGTAACTGCGCGTCGGCATGTTGATGATTTGCTCGGCAAATGCGGGTAACAGGCCGACCGGCAGGTTATCTATGCAATAAAATCCGAGGTCTTCGAGCGCCTGCAGAGCGGTGCTTTTACCCGAACCCGAAAGGCCGGTGACAATGATTAATTTCATGGCTAAGATGAGTCCATGACGCGCCGCTGGCGTTTACTCAGATCGGCGTGAGCAAAGTAACCTTGCTGTCGCAGTTTGAAATTCTTGACCAGAGTTTCCACCAGCAGGGCGGTCGGGCGGCCTGTGGCGTACAGGGATGTACTAATGTCGCGGGAGGCAGGATGCCGGGAGCGACCTCCCAGCGCCAGACGGATTTCAGGAATGTCCACGTCGAGCAGGCGGCGAGTAGTGTGCATCGAGCCGGCAATGTCGCGTTCCGAGATTTCCGATTCAATAATAGTTTCCAAAGTCACAATCAATTGCAGCGGCGTACTCGATGCCACGGCCTGCTCGCCGAACAGCGCCGCGACGTTCAATACGCCGAGGCTGCGCACCTCCAGCAGGTTGCGCAGCAACGGCGGACAGTTGCCGGAAAGAGAGTTGGATGTCGAGACGCTGATCTGAGGGGCGTCATCGGCGATGAGGCGGTGTCCGCGGCTGATGAGTTCCAGCGCCAGTTCACCTTTGCCTATCCCGCTTGGCCCCTGGATCAGCACCCCGAGCCCGCAAATCTCCATCAACACGCCGTGTACGGTGAGGGTAGCGGGAGAGGGCATCTTACTATTAAGTTAAGTCGGTGGAGTGTGCGGCTGCCAGTGTACAAGCAGATCGTGTACGTTGGAATTGGAATCCGTTCCGCGAAGTTGCTCGCGAAAGGGCTTGTCGCTGAACATCTGCGCCAGCGTGGAGAGGATTTGCAGATGCTCTTCGGTGGATTTTTCCGGCACCAGCAAGGCGAACAGCAGGTCCACCGGCTGCTTGTCGCTGGCGTCATAATCCACGCCTTGGCTAAGGTGCATGAAGGCGCCGATGGGACGCGACAGTTTTTTCAGCCGGCCGTGGGGGATCGCTACGCCGCGGCCCAGTCCCGTCGCACCCAGACGCTCGCGCGCGACCAGGCTTTCAAAGACCTCTTGCTCACTCAACTCCTCCTGGCTGTTTGTAATCAGCCGGCTTAACAATTCCAATGCGCGTTTTTTGCTGCTGGCGCGTGCATCGTGAGCAACGCGCTCAACGGTAACAAGATCACTGATGTTTATCATGGTTAATATAAAGGAATCTCTGATTTATTCATGTTGGACCGCCAAGACGCCAAGAACGTCAAGTTTTTTTCTTGGTGGCTGGCGCCTTGGCGGTTGGCGATATATTTTTCAGAGTTTCCTAAAATTTCTATCGTGCCGTGATGCATGGCGCCGGCCGAAGCAAGCTCTACGCTATTCATGCTTCTGATTTTTGTGGGCCCCTTCAGCGCGATGGTGATCGGTGATTTTTTCCTTGTGCTTCTTGATCTGCCGGTCCAGTTTGTCGGTCAGGGCGTCTATGGCGGCGTACAGATCCTCATCTTCGGCAAAGGCGTGCAGGCTGGCGCCGCTTAAGTTGATGGTGGCCTCCGCTTTTTGGCGCAGCTTTTCCACGCTCAGGATCACCCGGATATCGGTGACATGGTCAAAGCGGCGCTCCACACGTTCGAGCTTGTTGAGGACGTAGGTGCGCAACGCCGGGGTAATCTCCACATGATGGCCGCTTACATTGATTTGCATGGGTTGCTCCTTGAAAAGCGCCTAAGACAGGCGTTTGCGTTCGTTGGACGGGGGAATGGCGAGTGATTCACGGTATTTTGCGATGGTGCGGCGCGCGACGTTGATGCCCTGCTTCAAGAGCAGGTTGGCGATCTTGCTGTCGCTCAATGGTTTCATGGTCTCCTCGGTGGAGATCAGTCTTTTTATCAGGGCGCGAATGGCGGTGGCCGAGCATTCACCGCCTATGGTGGTGTTGACGTGACTGGAGAAGAAATATTTGAGTTCAAAAATGCCTCGCGGGGTGTGGATAAATTTTTGCGTAGTGACGCGCGAGATGGTGGATTCGTGCATGCCGACCGCTTCCGCCACGTCATGCAGCACCATGGCCTCCATGAATTCTTCTCCACGCTCCAGGAACGGGCGCTGCCGTTCGACGATGCAGGTGGCGACCTTGAGCAACGTTTCATTGCGGCTCTTCAGGCTCTTGATAAACCAGCGCGCCTCCTGCAGGTGGTTCTTGAGGTAATTATTATCGTTGCTGTTGTCGGCGCGGCGCACCAGACTCGCATAGTGAGTATTGATGCGCAGCCGCGGGGCCGCCTCCGGATTGAGTTCCACCAGCCATTTGCCGCGCTGCTTGCGAACATAGACGTCGGGGATCAAATACTGCGGGCGGCTGTCGGCGATCTGACCGCCGGGGCGCGGATGAAGCGACTGGATCAGTTCGATGATCTCGCGCAGTTCCGTATCGCTGACCTTCAATTGACGCTTGAGCTGATTGTAGTCACGGGCGGCCAGCAGATCGAGATGATGTTCCACCAGTTGCCTGGCCTGCGCAAGCCACGGTGTGCCGCGGTCATAGTGTTGCAATTGAATAAGCAGGCACTCACGCAAATCGCGGGCGCCCACGCCTATGGGGTCAAAGCTTTGAATCCGGTGCAGCACTGCCTCAACCTCTTCCGGGGTGATGGCGAGATCGCCCACGCCCTTATCATCCAGGCTGGCCAGGATGTCTGTCAGGGAACTGTTCAGATAGCCGTCATCGTCCACCGAATCTATGATCGCCGTGGCAATGGTCATGTCGGTTTCGCTGAAGGGGGTGAGGCGCATCTGCCAGACCAGGTGCTCGCGCAGACTTTCCCCGGCGGCGTTGCTCTGGGTCTCGTAGTCACGATCCTCGTGGGTGTTGTGTGAGCTGCTTGGTGAAATGTGGTCGAATGAATCTTCCCAGGCGCTGTCAACGGGGGCATCGTCGCCGCCGCCCTCGTGTTGCTCGTTCACGTCTCCGGCGGCGGGTTCCGCTTCCCCGCCGCCGCCGGGAAGGGGGTTGTCATAGAGGGTGAGGGATTCTTTGGCGACCGGGACATCGCCTTCCCCCTCGACGAGTTCAAGCATCAGATTGGAGTCCAGTGCCTGCTGGATCTCCAGTTGCAGCTCCGTGGTGGACAGTTGTAGCAGACGTATCGCCTGTTGTAACTGAGGCGTCATCGTCAGATGCTGGCCAAGCCGGAGTTGAAGAGTCTGCTTCATGTATCCTGTACTGAAAAAGTTCTGCTCATTCCCCAAGGGACATCAGGGGGTAACGGTTTTAGCTCGGGCTTTCTGTTTCTCTAGCATAAATCATACCGACCCTATTTTAGCCGAGTTTTTGACGGTGGGGGTATAAAGCAGGGGTTAGGGGCTAGGAGTTAGGGGTTAGGAGTGAGGGGTAAGGAGGGGTTTTCCCCCTACTCCCTAGCCCCTAGTTCCTAGCCCCTGCCTCACAGCGTAAAGTGCTCGCCCAGATAGACTTCCTTGACGTGTTGATCCCGCAGGATCTCGCCGGGGCTACCTTCCGCGATTAGCCTGCCCGCGTTCATGATGTAAGCGCGTTCACAGATGCCCAGCGTCTCGCGCACCTTGTGATCGGTAATCAACACCCCGATGTCACGG
>JAMDBH010000044.1 GCA_023487615.1 Gammaproteobacteria bacterium | reverse complement strand
AAACACCGTGCGCAGGGGCACTTCGTGCACGTCGGCGTTCAAGATTTTGGTGCGCAGCGGCAGCGATCGCGTGTTAGGGTCGTCCGCCCACCATGGGTTGTAGGGATGCGCGGTGCAAAACGGGATGCCGAATATTTGTGCATAGATAGGCAGCTTGTATTCCAAAAAGCCGAGCTCGGAATCGGATATCTGCGCGTAACGATCAAGAAACCGTTTCGATAGGCATGCCACGATAAATTCGCAGCATAGCGGTTCATCGCGGCAGGAATGGGCCGCCCTGATGTATTCCATGAACTTAAAATATTCCTGCCGCTCGGCGGAGCCCTCGCGCAGCCACCACCACCATTTTTCCACTTCCTTGACGGGCCTCAAGCCGGAAAGCAGCAGCTCGTCTTGTTTCAGGGAAGGGAAAAGTGTTTCCACGGCGCCGAGGATGAGCATATCCCACTGCGCGACGACGATGGTATCCCAGGATAAATCCTTGCCCCGGTCGCGATGCCATTGCGCGATTAGCAAGTCGCCGTTGCGCCATTTCCACTGTGCGTTTTTGTCTTGGCTATAAGTATAGAAGTCGTCCAGGTATTGACCCAGCACGCCCCGGAATTCCTCTGCCTGATTAATATCACCGCCATAGAGTCCGAATATCGGCGTGTATGGATTATACTTACGCAAGACCTGCACACGATTCAGGCATAATGGGGCGTCTTTGTAGAACCAGAAGAGAATCGCTAACTTCATAACAGGGTGTGCAGGAATCGCCTTGATTTATACATGGCGACATAAATGTTGCCGCTTCGTTACTCCTTCCCCCTTGACGGGGGAAGGTTGGGATGGGGGTGAAAAGCCTATGCACCAGGCGCTGCACCCACCCCCACCCTCGCCCTCCCCCATCAAGGGGGAGGGGAAATTCTGTTGAAGAGTTATGGCGTTGTGCATAGCATCGCCTTTTATTAGAATGCGATTAAGTAGGATATTCTGAATATTATACAATTAGTTACGTAAACCTATCAATGAGCAGCAGTCTGATGATACGCAAATTCCACACTACCGTAAAATCAAAATGAAAAAATTCAGCAAGGGTGACAAGTGCCAATAGACTTTATTTCACGCCGATTGTTGCTCAACGCCGGCACGCATGGGCCGCTCGCGTTGATGTACCATTCGGTCGTTCCCGGTAACGGTGTACCTGATTGGAAATGGGCGGTTTCCTATCGCCGGTTTGTCGCCCAGCTTGATTTGCTGCGCGACGAAGGTTGGACAACGGTCTGTGTGCGTGACCTGGTCCATCCGGCCGGTTTACCGAATCGCACGGTCGTATTGACCTTCGATGACGGCTACGCGGACAACTACCCTGCCTTTGAAGCGCTCGCACAGCGCGGCATGCGCGCGACCTGGTTTATCGTGAGCCGCGACGTGGGCGGCATGTCAGGCTGGGACGACCCCGGTGTGGCGCCTCAGCGCATACTAAGCGGCGAGCAGCTACGAGAGATGACGGCGGCGGGCATGGAAATCGGCGCGCACAGTCGCAGCCACGCCCGGCTAACCGAGCTGGACGACGCCGGCCTCGCGGATGAAGTAGGACGCTCGAAAACAGAACTGGCCGAAATAGTGGGCGAGTCCGTGCAAAGTTTTGCCTATCCTTATGGTAAATACGATGACCGCGCGGTGGATGCGGTGCGCCGCGCCGGGTACACCGGCGCGTGCATCACCCGCCCCGGCTGGGCGCTGCGCGATAACGATCCGCTGCGCATTCGCCGCGTCAGCATTTTCGCTCAAGATGATCTCGCCGCTTTCGCGCGCAAATTGGCGTTTGCCGACAATGATGTAAGCTGGGGGCACATGCTGCGTTATGCCTCAGGCCGGCTCGCTGCGCGGCTGCGGCCTTGACGGCGCAATGCTTCATAATGAGTTCTTCCACTGCTTCCATTATCATCCCATGTTATAACGGCGAGCGCTTCCTGGCCGAGGCGATTGATGCAGCGCTCGCGCAAACATACCCCCAATGCGAAGTCATTGTCGTTGACGATGGCTCCAGCGACGGCCCGGCGGCCATCATGCAAAAGTACGCAGGGCGTATCCGTGTCGTGCGGCAAGCCAACGCAGGCCTGCCCGCAGCGCGCAACGCAGGCATCCGGGTCAGCACCGGCGGTTATCTCGCCTTCCTCGATGCGGATGATTACTGGCGGCAGGATTTCATCGAGAAGATGGTGCAGACGCTGGAAACGAGCGGCGCGGCTATTGCTTATTGCGGCTGGCAGAATGTGGGCCTACCGGACGGACGAGGCAAACCTTTTATACCGCCCGATTATGAGCATGAACAGGATAAGCTCGAGCGGTTGGTCGGCGGTGTGCGCTGGCCGGTGCATGCGGCGCTGGTGCGCCGTCATGTCGTCGAAGCCGTTGGCGGATTCGACCCGAAATTGACAAGCTGTGAGGACTTCGCGTTTTGGATACGCGCGGCCACCCGCCACGCCCTGGTTAGAGTCCCCGAAGTGCTGGCGTTTTACCGTCACCACGGCAACCAGATGACGAAGAACCGGGCGCTCATCGCCCACAACCATTGGAGGGTGCAGCGGGAATTCCTGCGCGAGCACCCCGAGGTCGAGGGAAGGTTGGGCAGGCGGCGCATCCGGGAGCTGACTCATGGCGAAATGCTGCGCAAGGGTTATGAATGTTATTGGCAGCGGGACTTGGAGGCGGCGCGCGCCATCTTCCGCACCGTAATGAAAACCGGCTACGGCACGGCGCAAGACTGGAAATACATGCTCCCATCCCTCTTGCCGCTCGCTCTCCATAGGCGATTGGTGGGACTGCTGGAACGCAACAGAGGTGTCACGGCATGAGCCCGCTCACCGTGGCCATTTGCAGCTATAACCGCGCCGAACGCCTCCCCGGGCTCATCGCGGCGCTGCGTGTCCAGGAGTGCCCAATACCGTTCGAAATTCTGGTGGTGAACAACAACAGCACCGATAATACCCTTGACGTCCTTGGAGATTTGGCTTCGCAACCCGGTGCCCCGCTGCGCTTCGCGACCGAGACCGAACAGGGCATCGTGCCCGCGCGTAACCGGGCGATTGAGGAGTCCCTGAATAGCGACATCCTGGTGTTTATAGACGACGATGAATTGCCCCAGGCCGGTTTGCTGAACGCGGCTTATGACGCCATCGTCAACGAGGGCGCCCAATGCGCCGGCGGACGTGTAGCAGTTGACTTCACCGCCCACAGTCGCCCCGCTTGGCTGGATGACGAGATTGCCGGTTTCCTCGGCGAACTCGACCACGGCCCTGAACCGTTCTGGATCAAGGATGGCAGTACGCCGGTCTGGAGCGGCAATATTGCCTACGACATGCGTCTGTTCCGCGACAATCCCAGCCTGCGCTTTGATCGCCGCTACAACCGGGAAGGTGCGGACGTGGGCGGCGGCGAGGACGCCATCATGTTCCGCACGTTGCTGTCGCGAGGCACGAAGATTCGCTATCGCCCGGATATGGTCGTACGGCATTACGTCGAATCCCGGCGGCTGAAACGCAGCTACTTCCTCGCGCTGCACTACCGGTCGGGATTACGCCATGGCCGCCACGAATTGGAGACTTACTCCCGAACAGTGCTCGGCGTGCCGCCTTTCCTCGTCGCGCAGTGCCTACGCCAGGGATTACGGGCAACGGGCATGCTTCTCACGAGCCGTCCCGGTGCTTTGCGACAAGCTATGAATGCTGCCAATTCTCTGGGTCGTCTGGTGGGTTACGCTCAGCGTCCCAAGGCATACTAAAAATAACATAAATTAAGCCGTGGCTTTATTTATGTTATTTTTAGT
>JAMDBH010000058.1 GCA_023487615.1 Gammaproteobacteria bacterium | reverse complement strand
AATTGATTCTCAACGATCGCGTGATTGACCTCGTTGAGGAGGGCGTGGACGTGGCCATACGGCTTGGAGGTGGACTCCCACCCAACGTCATTGCCCGCAATATTGCGTTTTCACCACGCACGGTGCAACGCTGGGTCAATCGATTCGAAGAGGTGGGCCTTGCCGGTCTGCAAGACGGTGAGCGATCGGGGCGGCCGAGTCGCTTGAGCGAGGCGCAGTGGCAGCGCTTGAATCGCGATGCGCGGCGCAGCCCGCGTGACTTCGGGTTTACGCAGACACTGTGGGACGGCAAATTGCTGGCCGAGCACTTGCGCCGTCGCTATCAGGTGGAGCTGGGCGTACGCCAATGTCAGCGCCTGTTTGGACAGATGGGCTTTCGATTGCGAAAACCCCGGCCGATTATCGCCAAAGCCGATCCGGCCGCACAAGTGGCCTTTAAAAAAACGGCATCGTCTGGCCGCCAATTCAAAGGTTGAACTCTGGAGCATCGACGAATGCCACTTCCAACAGCATGGTACGCGCTGCCGCATGTGGGTACCCCTGGAAGAGAAGTACCCTATCCTGCTGCATGCGCCCACCCGCAAGTCGGTAGCCTGCTTCGGAGCGGTCAACGTACAGACCGGCAGGCTGGTCACCGCCTTCGAGCCAAAATTCAACGCCGATTCTTTCCAACGCTTTCTGAAGAAACTACTCAAGCATCGCTCACGCAACAAACGCATGGCCGTGATAGTGGACAACGCCAGGTACCACCACGCCTGCGCGCTACGTACCTTTCTGTGTCGGCATCGCAAAACACTCACGCTATTGTTCCTGCCACCCTACAGTCCCGAGCTCAATCCAATCGAGCATGTTTGGAAGCTTACACGCCGATTGGCCACCCATAACCGGTATTTCCCGACGCTGGACGACGTCGTCGACGCTGTGCAAGAACGCTTCGGGCTCTGGGCAAAACCGAATCGGCAGCTGGCGAGACTATGCGCCATAATTTAGGTCGCTATGTATAATATTAGAAACAATTCCTCTCTGACCCTGTTTTCCTACCCTGTTTTCCTGCTGTTTTCCCCGATTCAAAGTCGGCCAGCAATTCCATTTCATTCCGACAATGGCGAGCGTCGCAAACTCGGTGCGGACGGTTGCAAAGGTTGTAATGTGCGCCGGGTTGTCGGGCATAGTACCCCCTAGGAAGCCGGCGCATGAAACCCCGGCAGCTTCGGGATTCTTTCCGCCATGAACTGCAGCAAGGCTTGAGTTCTCTGCGGTTGGTATTTGCGAGACGGATAGACCAGGTGAGCCTGCTGAGGCAGCATTTCCCAGTTTGGGAGTAATCGAATCAGATCTCCCGTCTCGATCAGATCCTGGACAAGCCAAGCGGGAGCACTACCCAATCCTTTTCCTTCAAGAAAACACTCGCGCAAAGCTAGCGAGCTATTCACGCGAAAGCGTCCCTTGGTCTGGACAACGATTTTCTCAGTATTGTTGGAAAACTCCAACCGGCTTCCGTCGGCTAACCCAGCAAAGCGAAAATACTCGTGCTGTGCTAAGTCCTCAGGCTTGTTGATCTTGGTGGCGCGCTCGACATACGCTCTCGTTGCAACCAGTACGCGTGGTGAAAACGCAATATTGCGGGCAATGACGTTGGGTGGGAGTCCACCTCCAAGCCGTATGGCCACGTCCACGCCCTCCTCAACGAGGTCAATCACGCGATCGTTGAGAATCAATTCGATTTCGATCTCAGGGTATTTCGCCAAAAATTCGAGAATTAACGCGTTCAGACGTAACTCACCCAAGCCCACGGGCGCGTTTATCCGCAATGCACCGACAACCATGTGCGTTTGCCCTCGCACATCCGCCACGGCATCGGCATATTCCTCAATTACCCGCTTGCTTCGTTCGTAAAACCGCTTGCCTTCCTCAGTGAGCGTCAAACTGGTGGTTGTTCTTTCGAGCAGCCGAACCCGCAAGTGTCGTTCCAGCGCAGCAATCATCTTGCTCACCGTGGGCTGGCTGGTGTTTTCCTCTCGGGCCACCGCTGAAAAACTGCCTAATTCGACGGCGCGCGTGAAGAGCCGCATGGAATGAAGTGTGTCCAAGTCATTCTCTTATGGAATAAGCTATATTCAATAATCCCATGTACAATGGTGATTTGGAATAGCGTAATGTCTGCTCTGTCGCACTCGCTCATCAAGGAAACCGCATGGACATCAGCACGCAAACTCCCCTTAACGGCGCACATGTCGTGGTATTCGGCGGAAGCTCCGGTATTGGCTTGGCAACAGCGGCGGCTGCAAAAGCCAAAGGAGCCATTGTCACCCTGATAGGTCGAACTCCGGCAAAGCTTGAGGCGGCTGCCCACAAAATCGGGGGCGCGCAAACGGCGATCGCCGATATTGCAGAACGCAAAAGCGTCGAGGCTGTATTTAAGGGTATGACGCGGGTGGATCACCTTGTGATTACCGCCGGTAGTTTACACGTGGGCAAGTTGGTCGATTCCGATCCGGATCAATTGCTCGTCGAGATCCAACAACGTATTGCGGGGGCTGTTTATGCCATCAAGGCCGCGTCACCCTTGATGTCGCCAACCGGATCAATCGTGTTAATGGGCGGACAGTTTTCGGACCGCCCGCCAGCCAATGGGGCCTCGGTCACAGCGGCGGCAGTTCGTGGTATGGAGGCGCTCGCGCGCGCATTCGCTCTCGAACTAAAGCCCATTCGCGTCAATGTCATCGCACCAGGCCTCATTGATACGTCACTGTTCGATGTTTTCGGCCCTGAAGGTCGGGCGGCGATATTCGCACAAGCGGCTGAGCAATTACCGGTCGGTCGAGCCGGGCGCGCGGATGAAGTTGGAGAGGCGATCACCTTCCTCCTCAGTAACGGCTATATGAATGCCGAAGTCCTCCACATCGACGGCGGCGGTCGCTTCGTCTAATCGCCTGCGATATCTGATTTAAGGAAACTCGGATTTATTCACCAATTCATTCATAATACGCATATCCCAATCAAGCCACACGGAGAGTTGCCGGATACGCCAACAAACACTCGCTGATGCTTCCTTTGAACGGTATCGCAAGCCCACCCGCCGCGAACGTTTTCTGGCGGAGATGGAGCACGTGATTCCCTGGCGTGAGCTGTGCGGCGCAATCGAGCCGTTTTATCCCAAGGCGGAAGGCGCGGGCCGCCCGGCCGTAGGATTGGAGAGGATGCTGCGCATCCATTTTCTGCAACACTGGTTCAACCTGTCGGATCCGGCGGTGGAAGAAGCCTTGTATGACTCGCGCGCCTTGCGGGGGAAAACCGGGGCCAGAGAGCAATTAACGCTAATATTAGAAACAATTCCTCTCTGACCCTGTTTTCACTGTTTTCACTCGAACGCCATGTTAGACAACACTTTTGCCAAGCACCTTTGAAAAATGGTGAGAGCTAATTTGTAGTTTCCGGCTTAGGTACAAGCGGTGAGCTTCATGCCTATGCACACCGGAGTCAAGGTGGAATTGGTCGCAGGATAATTCCTTTGCTTTTTCCATGAGCCAGTCGAGAAGCTTTCCGCCATAACCCAGTTTGCGTGATGCAGCCGTAGTGATGAGATCATCCACATAGAATGCACGTCCCCATGCTAGGAATTCAGCGACGCGATAACCTGCCGCAGCGACCACATGGCCTTGAGTTGCAATGTATACGAGAACATAACTGTGGTTTTTCATTTGGCGCTGAACCTGTGCTACAAAGTCTTTTTGTGAGAGATGCGGTCTCAGTTCATAAAATGCGGGGAAACAAGCCTCTGTCTCGGCTTCGGTAAGGGCTACTCGAATATCCACGGAATCTCCTGTGTTGCCTAA
>JAMDBH010000010.1:5815-18863 GCA_023487615.1 Gammaproteobacteria bacterium | reverse complement strand
ATCCAACAGTTCGGCCGCCTTCTCCATCGCCTGTTTTTTACCGGTTCCCGTGATGTATGCGGGTATGCAAACATTTTCCAGCGCCGTGAATTCAGGCAGGAGGTGATGGAACTGGAATACAAATCCCAGTTTTTTAAGTCGCAACGACGCCAGTTCGGCCTGGTCGAGCTGCGAGGTATCGCGTCCTTCCAGGTAAACCATCCCTTGGGTCGGCACGTCAAGCAGCCCGAGCAAATACAGCAGCGATGACTTGCCGGAGCCGGATGGCCCGGTAATGGCGATAAATTCTCCGGCCTCGATGACCAGATTGATGCCCTGCACCAGCGTAACCGGCACCGGCCCGGGCAGCACGCGGGTGATATCGCGCGCCTCCAGCAACGTCCCGCTCACGCTGCGCCTCTGATGATATCCACGGGGTTGAGCCGCGCCGCTTTACGCGCCGGCAGCCAGGCGGCGAACATCGCGGAAAGGACGGCGAAGCTGCTTGCAATGAGATAGTGCATGTAGGAGTAATACAGAAAAAATCCCTGCGCGGTGACAAAGCCCTCGATGTGAAACCGTATCGTGCCGAGCAGGCGCGTAAGACTGTAACCCAACAGCCATCCGAGCAGAGTACCGACCAGGCCCACCACCATCCCCTCCAGCAAAAAGATGGTCCGAATATCACCTTGCTCGAAGCCTACTGATTTCAATATGGCGATGTCACGGGTCTTTTCATGGACGACGGTGGAGATGATGTTAAAGATGCCGAATGCGGCAACGATCAGAATAGCGCTGACCGTGGAGTACATGATGCCGTTTTGAATGACGAAGATGCCCAGCACATTTTCATAGGTTTCTTCCCAGGCCTCGGTGCGGTAACCGAGGCGCGCCTCGATGCCCCGCGCGGTGGCTCCCGCCTGATTGACGTCCTGTAAACGGATGCGGATCTGATTGATGACATTGGGACGGTTTTGCAGGATCTGCGCTTTTTTGAGCAACGCATAGCTCTCGAAATTATCTATCGGCGTGATCCCGGTGCGAAAGATGCCAACCACCTTCATCTTGAGTATCACGCCGGCGGGCGAAATGACCGACAGCGTATCATGCATGCCGACGCCGGCCTTTTTTGCAACGCCTTCGCCGAGGATGATGCCGTTCGCGGTGCTGTACAAGGCATTCAACCGTCCGGTGATGAGATCACTTTCCAGATGACTGACGCGCCGCTCGTGCTGCGGCTCGATCCCCACCAGCGTGGCGGAGACATCCTTGCCGCCGTAGCGCAAGAAGACCTGCCCGCGCAGCGTGGGCGCGGCGGCCATACCGGGCCGTCCATCCAGTTCGGCCACAATGGTCTTGGCGTCCTTGATGCCGCGCAGCTCTTCGAGCGGTTTGAGTCCGTGCAGTGCGACGGCCCCGCCGGAAAACAGGCGCTGCGCGGGCTGCAAGGGCGCGGAGCGGTATTCGTCCTTAACGACGATATGTGGCCACACGTCTATCACCTTGGCGACGAAGTAGTGCTGAAAGCCCTGCATCATCGCCGCCATGGCGATAAAAAATCCCACGCCCATCGCCACACCCAGCACCGAAACGAGTGTCTGACGCTTGCGGTTACGCAGATGGGTGAGGGCGATGTCGAAGCTCAGCGTCATGCGCTAACTACCCGATGACTTTTTGATACGCAGCGTGCGGCCTTCTTTGAGGTCTTGCGGCGGGCTCAAGATGACCTGTTCATCACCGGATAGACCTTCAAGTATCTCGACTTTATTTTCGTCGGCCACACCGGTCTTCACTGCGACGCGATGCGCCTTTCCATCGCGCGCCACCCACAGCGCGCCATTCACCAAGGCGCCGGTGGGCGCCAATAAGGCATTTGACTGCTCGCGCACGATGACGTTGATCTCCGCCGTCATGCCGATGCGCAGCGGTGTGTCGGCGGGCAAGCCCACGCGCACCCGGTAGCTCTTATTGATCGGGTCGCCCTTGGGGGTGATTTCGTTGACCAGCCCTTCGAGCACTTGATCTGGAAATGCGTCGGCCTTGATAAGGACACGTTGGCCGAGGCGCACGCGCGGGATATCCTCTTCGTCCACTTCGGCAGTGACACGCAGGGGCGTGAGCTCGCCCACCCAGAACAGGATCTGGCTGTTGGTCACCGTCTCGCCAACTTCACCATCCTGGCGCAGCACGACGCCCTCCATCGGCGACACTATGCGCAAGTCATCGAGCACATGCCGTGCGGCATCGAGCGCCGCCTCGGCCTGCCGGTGTTCGCTTACCGCGCGATCATAGGCCTGTTTGCCGACGTAGCCTTTCGGCAGCAGGGGAGTAAGCCGCTTGACCTCACTGCGGAGTAAACGCTCTTGAGCGGCAAGCTGATCCACCTTGGCGCTTGCCTCGTCATCGTTGAGCCGCGCGAGCAGCGCGTTGCGCGCCACCCGGTCGCCTTCGTGGGCAAGGATTTCGACGATGCGGCCGGTACTTTTCGGTCCGACCTTGGCCCAGCGCACCGGTTCCACCGTGCCCGTGGCATAGACCGCCTCCACTGCGGGGCCATGCCAGACAGGGACCACCACTACTATTGAACTCCGCGAGGCATACCATACAAAACCCGCCACCCCGAGCAGCACAACCGGCATTACAACCCTGAGCCCGTGGCTAAAACGCATTCGACTTATCTCGTATGTGCCCCAGAATAGTGCCATGAAGCCCTCTATTTGACCAGCGATAGTAAAAAATGTCGTGGCAATTTTAAGAGGCCGCCGCTCAGGACATCCCGTCTTCAACTCTCGCTCACGAAAAATGCGAAGATTATTTCCATTTGCCGCGACCGGCTGCGGCCTACGTCCGTAATGGCTTTACGCCGCCAGCCTCTCGCCTTGACAACCACCACGGCTCGCCGCTCGCAACGGACCATTCAAATTGACATCTCTATAATTAATCTGCAACTGGCATGGATTATGCCTTAGCTCTTGCAACCCTCGATACGGGTATACCTATGTCCAGTCCCAAGAGAACCCTACCCCATGAACACTCGAGCTCCAAGTAAGTCAGCATTGGATGCTGTCGAGGCCTACACTTCTCCATCAGGCCATCAGATTATTGGTGCGTTCAATGGTTGGCGGCTTTCCAGCGCATTCCAGCCGATAGTCAGTCTTGCACATGAAGTCATCGTTGGCTGCGAGGGATTGCTTCGGGCCACAGACTGTGAAAATAACCCGGTTTCCCCGTTGGCTGTGTTTGCCAAGACCAAGGATATTTCCGAAAGCGTACTCCTGGATCGCCTGTGCCGTAATATCCATTTACGAAACTATCAGACGCTGGGCCTGGATACCGGCTGGTTGTTCGTCAACATCAATCCGCGCGTGGTGATTGACGGCAAAAACTATGGCTCGTACTTTTTGGATCTGCTCAAACGTTACCGATTCCCCGCCCATAGGATTGTCGTCGAGATGCTTGAGGGGGCGATACGAGACGAGGCACTGCTAGCTGAGGCGGTCAGATACTACAAGGAATTGGGATGCCTGGTAGCGATTGACGACTTCGGCGCCGGCCACTCCAACTTCGAGCGTATCTGGAGACAGGAACCCCATATCGTCAAACTCGACAGAAGCATGATCGTCCGAGCCGCCAACAGCCCTAAAGTCAGGCGCCTGCTCGAGAATATCATCTCACTAAATAGCACAGCGGAATGTCTGGTCATCGCTGAAGGCGTTGAAACTGAGGAAGAGGCGCTCATCAGCATTGATGGTGGAGCCGATTTTGCGCAAGGTTATTATTTCTCCAGACCGTCCAGCGAATTGGCATCCCAAACGGATCTCAGCGAAATATTTTTCCGGCTCAAGGATAAATTTCAATTATTATCCACCTCCGAGCTTGAGGGGCAAAGAAGGTGTCTCGCTCCTTACCACTTGAGCATGCAGAATGCTATCGCGGCACTCGCCGCCGGTGGTACGCTCGAGGTGGCTTGTTTTAAACTGCTCAATCAGGATAAAGTGCTGCGCTGTTACTTGCTCGATGAGACCGGAAGGCAGATTGGCATCAATCTCTGTCCTGCCAAACAACATCTCCACACCGATCCGCGCTATGCGCCTTTGGCTAACCCACAGGAGGCAAACTGGTCGCGTAGACCCTACTTCCGCCGTGCTATTGAACAGCCGAATCAGGTACAACTAACACGGCCGTATCTGTCCATAACGGATGCCCGTATGTGCATGACACTTTCCGTAGCCACGCAAATTGATAAAAAGACCCAAGTACTCTGTTGCGACCTGGACTGGGATAGGGATTGACAGTCAGCACGGACTGCCACACAGCAATCGTCTTCAATGCTCGCACGTAGCCCGGAACTGTATATCCGGCCAGCGTTCCCGGGTCAATTCAAGATTGATTCGGGTGGGGGCGATGTAGGCCAAATCTCCCGCGTTGTCGAGCGCCAGATGATCGGCCAGTTTGAGGCGAAACTCGTTCAGCTTTTTGGTGTTTTCGCTGCTCACCCAGCGCGCGGTCACCACCGGCACACTCTCGAAGCTGCACTCGACGCCATATTCGTGTTGCAGGCGGTAGGTCACCACATCGAATTGCAAAGTGCCTACCGCGCCGAGAATCAGATCATTGCTGCTCAGCGGCTTGAACAATTGTGTCGCGCCCTCTTCGCAAAGCTGATCCAGACCTTTCTGCAGCGCCTTCATGCGCAGCGGATCACGCAACCGCGCACGGCGAAACAGCTCCGGTGCAAAGTGCGGGATGCCGGTGAATTTGAGGTCTTCCCCTTGCGTGAAGGTATCGCCGATCTGGATAGTGCCGTGGTTGTGCAGGCCGATAATATCGCCAGGGTAGGCCTCATCAATATGCTCTCGCTCACCGGCCATAAAGGTGATGGCGTTGGAGATCTGCACCTCGCGCTTGAGCCGCACTTGATGCAGCTTCATGCCTTTGCTATAGCTTCCCGAACACACGCGCACGAAGGCGATACGATCACGATGCGCGGGGTCCATGTTGGCTTGAATCTTAAACACAAAGCCGGTGAATTTATCTTCCTCGGGCGACACCGTGCGGGTCGTGGTCGCGCGCGGCAGCGGCGGCGGTGCATATTCCACAAAGGCTTCCAGCAATTCCCGCACGCCGAAATTGTTCATCGCCGAACCGAAAAACACCGGCGTCAACTCGCCTGCGCGAAACGCCTCGAAGTCAAAGGCGTGGCTCGCGCCTTTCACCAACTCGATTTCCTCACGCAACTCGCCGGCCTGTGTGCCAAACAGTTCATCAAGCCTGGGGTTGTTCAACCCCTGTACTGTCTCACCCTGTTGAATCTTACCCCCGTGGCTGGGGCTGTATAAATGCACGCTGTCGTTATGCAAGTGAAAAATGCCCTTAAAGCCCTTGCCCATGCCAATCGGCCAGGTAACCGGCGCGCAGCGTATCTTCAAAACCGTTTCAATTTCATCGAGCAACTCGATGGGCGGACGGCCCTCACGATCGAGCTTATTGATAAAGGTGATGATGGGCGTATCGCGCAACCGGCACACCTCCAGCAGCTTGATAGTGCGCTCCTCCACGCCCTTGGCGGAATCAATCACCATGAGCGCCGAGTCCACAGCGGTGAGGGTGCGGTAGGTGTCTTCGGAAAAATCCTCATGACCGGGTGTGTCGAGCAGATTGATAATCTTGTCGCGGTAGGGAAACTGCATCACCGACGAGGTCACCGAGATCCCGCGCTGCTTCTCCAGCTCCATCCAGTCGGAGGTCACATGGCGCGCAGCCTTACGCCCCTTCACCGTGCCGGCAAGCTGGATCGCGCCCCCGAACAGCAACAGCTTCTCGGTGAGCGTGGTCTTACCGGCATCGGGATGAGAGATGATGGCGAAGGTGCGGCGGCGCGCCGCTTCATGGACAATTACGGACATACTAGACGGTACTACTTGGTAAATCGGTTAATTATACCGTACTAAAGTCCCATCACCAAATCAGGGCGCCTCTAGTACATGAGCATTTCGACGTACAGGGATGTACTAGTGTCGCGGGAGGCAGGACGCCGGGAGCGACCGAGCTGAATTCCAACGCCGCATAAAGACAAAAGACGCATTTTTAGAGGCGCCCTTCAGAGCATGAGACTCCGCGCCAGGATAATAGCGTCTTCTTTGCCGTTGGGCGCAGGATAGTAACCCATACGTAAGCCCACCTCATTGAACCCCATGCTCCGATAAAGCCCGATTGCGGCCAGATTCGACGCGCGCACCTCCAGCAATGCCGTGTCGGAGTTGTGTTGCTGCGCCAAATCCAGCATGTGATCGAGCAGGCGGCGGCCGAGACCCTGGCGGCGGAATTCGGGGCTCACGCAAATGTTGAGCAGGTGCGCCTCACCCCCGCCGACCGACATCACGGCATAGCCCACAATCTCTTCACCGTTGGTACAGACCCAACAGCAATATCCGACGCGCAGACAATCGAGGAAGACGCCCTCGCTCCAAGGGTAATCGTAGGCACGATGCTCGATGGCCATGATCGCAGACAGGTCTGACGGGTTCATGGGCCGCAAACTGACGTCGGGCTGCTTCAGTACGGCGCTCATGTCACGTCTCGCCCTTGAACACACGGTATGCAAACCGCAGGTCTTCCCACGCCTTGCGCTTTTCCTGCGGCGAGCGCAACAGATAGGCCGGATGATAGGTCACGGCGACGGGGATGTCGCTCCCCGGATAAACATGACGTTTGCCGCGCAAGGCGCCGATCTTGGTGTCGGTCTTGAGCAGGTTTTGCGCGGCGATGCGTCCAACGGCCAGAATGATCTTGGGCTTTATCAACGCTATTTGGCGTTTAAGATAAGGCTCACAGGCCGCCGCCTCCTCAGGTAAAGGTTCGCGGTTGTTCGGGGGCCGGCACTTGACGATGTTTGTGATGTAAACCTCTTCACGCGCAAGGCCGATAGCCCTCAGCATGGCGTTCAGCAATTGCCCGGCGCGCCCCACAAACGGCTCGCCTTGACGGTCTTCGTCCGCGCCCGGAGCTTCGCCGATCACCAGCCACTCGGCCCGGCGGTTGCCAACACCGGGCACGGCGTGGGTACGGGTCTTATGCAGTGCGCAGCGCGTGCAGGCGAGCACCGCTTGCTCCAATGTGGGCCAATCCATGCTCATAATGGTGGACTGTGCCGGCTCGGCCGCGTCACAGGCCGGTTGAGCACGGCCTTGCAAAATCTTGGCCTCCGACGCACAGGGAAGAGCGCTAGCGAAGGGTTCTACTAGTGTCGCGGGTCGCTCCCGCCGTCCTGCCTCCCGTGCCGTACAGGGATGTACCAATGTCGCAGGAGGCAGGATGCCGGGAGCGACCGACATTAGTTCTTCCCTGTACGTCAGAGGCAGGATGCCGGGAGCGACCGAAGGCGATTCGAAGGCTGATTCATCAGCGACCGCCGCACGCCGTTCCCAGAGATCTATGCCCATCGCCTGTAGATACTGCCTACGCCGAGTCTCAATGCTGTCCATGGGCTTAGCATAGCGCCTACTTACCCGTCACATCAAACTTGTCCTGCCTTGACGTTAGCGTCCAAGATACGCCTCAATAATACGCAGAGTACTGACATGCCCCGCCCTAGTTCATTCTCGCTTTAAAAAAATAAGATATTGATATTCAATAAGTTATATAAATAATCTCGGAATGCACTGAACTTGGCATAAATTATGCTGTCTTTTGAGTACAGTGCCGTGCCGCCGGGCCCCCGCCCGATCGGGCATGGGATTGATGAAGTGTGGAATGTCTTTCCCCACTCAAATAGAGTAATGCGGCGACAGTGTTACGCTAAGCGAGTGCAAGATAGACATGTTGGGGGGTAGCCTAAAAAACTACCCCCATTTTTTTGCCGATCAGCGAGGGCTTTACATCTGAATGAAGACTGATCTCGCTCAACTTGGACTTATTGTAGTTTAGTCGCGCTAATGCCCCCACTGCTCTGACAGGTCTCGCCTGTGGTGTAATTCAGGCTTAAGTTGCTAGCAACAAAGGCATCGTCCAGCAGCAGTATCTCCTTAGAAGACCACGTACCCCCAACCCCGCCTGTGCAGGAGAATAGTCCTGAGGCCGAGATTCTCGAGCCGTTTTGCGTATAGGTTCCTGCATAGTTGCAGGTACCGCCTCCTACGACGGCCTCCTGGATGTTCAGGCTATTATTATTGGTAGTGATCCCATACGCTGCACTGTAGATGATCTGGCCATTATTAGCAGAGAACGTACAACCGCTGTTGTTATTCGTAGCGCCGCCCAAATAAGTACCCGCCGGGTTAAGCGTGGAAAAACTAAAGCGCGTAATGGCCAAGCTCCCGCTGATACCGTTCACCGTGTATTCCAACACGCCGTTGTTGGCGTCGCTGAAGGTCAAGGTGGCCGTCCCTACTACCGTGCGCACCACTAGATCGGGATTAAAGGAGGTACCGAGCGCGGGGCCGACAGTACGAATAAGATCGCCCGTGACTTTATTATTAAGCAATGGCCCCGCCAGGACGAGAAACATGCCCGCGCCGGTTTGATCGTAGGTGAACCAACTCGCAAACAGGGTGTTGCCCTGCTGGCCGATGTTCACACCTTGCCCGTCTTGATCGGGATTCCACCACCAGTCCTGATAATTAGTGGCCGCCCACAGAGGGCCGGCCATTAAGGCCAGCAACACCGCCGAGATAATGTTGCGTGGTATTGTCATAAAATATCCCGTTATAAAAAAATGGGTGGGGAGGTGCAGGGGTCGCACCACGATTTACTGACCACTATAAAACTAACGATAGCGCAAACAAAAACTTAAATCAAAACATTAGAGAATCTCTGATTTATCCATACTGAACCGTCAAGACGCCAAGAACGCCAAGATTTTCCCTTACGATTCAAGCCTTTTTTCTTGGTGACCTTGGCGCCTTGGCGGTTGGCAATATATTTTTCAGAGCTTTATTAGAGGCCTTCATACATCCTTCGTCTCCCTACTCCAATGGCGGTGTTGGGCGACGGCTTTGATGAACTGCGCGGTAATTTTGCCCACTTGAGCATTACGGCTGAAGATGACACCGTCTTCGGCGACAGTATGGTCTTGACTTGGGTTGGCCGCGACGATTTTCGCCACACCCTGAGAGGCGTGTTGCAACAGCTCGACGCCCTCACCTGTTGCGGCAATCGTCTTGCAATGCTTGTACGCCTCACTAACGAATTGGAGTACGTTGGCTTGACTCTTTAGAGTTGTTACGCTGTTTTCTCCTCCGGGAATATAAACCGCATCGAACATAACCGAGCTGGTAGTGAGAAAGCTGAAATCAATCTTGATCTCTTTACCCTTCACGCTCTTGAGGTTACCGAGCCGGGCAGCGACGACTTTCACCTGCGCCCCGGCGGCCGTTAATGCCTGCTTCATGCCGGAGAGAGCCGTATCGTCAAATCCGTCGGCGGCGAGGACGGCTATTTTCCGTGTTCTAATGCTGTCCTTGATCGTGTTCGCCATGCTCAGGGCCGGTGAGTTGCCAATGGTTTTTTTGACGGGTTTCGGCTGGAACTGCCTGACGTCGCCGTCTGCCGGGATGCCTTGATTCAAAGGAGTGTCGAGTTTCGCGGGGATGCTTATTCCCAGACCTTCAGCGACGCGGCTCGCCAGGGTCTTGTCAACGTGCGCCAACATATAGACCATCCGCTCCCTGATCGCGGGTGTTTGTACATTGCCCAATTCAAACCGGAATGCCCGCACGATATGTGCTTTCTCCGTGTCCGATTGACTGTTCCAGAAAAGGCTTGCTTGACTGAAGTGATCAAAGAAACTGTCGCTGCGCGCGCGAACCTTCTGTGCGTCAATCTTCTCGGCGTAGCTCACGAACCCGCCCATATTCTTTCCTGCCTGCATCGGGCAACCGCCGCCTAGCGTATTCGGTTCGTAACTGACGCGGCCACGATTGATCGTCTGACGCATGTGGGCGTCGCGTTGGTTATTGTGCACGGGTGCGATTGGGCGATTGATCGGAATCTCGTGAAAGTTCGGGCTGCCCAGGCGAGACAGTTGCGTGTCCGTATAAGAGAAAAGGCGGCCCTGCAGGAGCGGGTCGTTGGTAAAGTCAATGCCGGGGACAATATGGCCGGGATGAAATGCCACCTGCTCCGTCTCGGCGAAAAAGTTATCGGGGTTGCGATTGAGAGTCATCTTTCCGATGCGCTGGACGGGAACCAGCTCTTCGGGGATCAGCTTGGTTGGATCGAGCAGATCGAAATCGAATTTATGCTCATCTTCTTCCTCAACGATTTGCACGCCGAATTCCCATTCCGGAAAATCCCCATTCTCGATTGCTTCCCATAAATCACGCCGTTGAAAATCGGGATCCTTGCCGGAAATTTGTTGCGCCTCATCCCACATGACCGAATGAACGCCGAGCAGGGGTTTCCAATGGAATTTTACAAAGCGCGCCTTGCCTTTTTCGTTGATAAAGCGGAAGGTGTGGACTCCGAAACCCTCCATCATGCGCAGGCTTCTGGGAATGGCGCGGTCAGACATGATCCACATGATCATGTGCATGGATTCAGGCATCAATGAAATGAAGTCCCAGAACGTGTCGTGCGCGGACGCCGCCTGCGGTATTTCATTATGCGGCTCGGGCTTGACGGCGTGGATAAGATCGGGAAACTTGATCGCGTCTTGAATAAAAAAGACGGGTATGTTATTGCCCACCAGATCGTAGTTGCCTGCTTCGGTGTAGAACTTGACGGCAAAGCCGCGCACGTCGCGCGCGAGGTCAGACGAGCCACGCGAACCGGCGACGGTGGAGAAGCGCACAAAGACCGGCGTTTTTACAGACGGGTCTTGGAGAAATTTGGCCTTAGTGTACGGCTCCATAGATTTATAAACCTGGAAATAACCATGCGCCGCGGCGCCGCGCGCATGCACGATACGTTCGGGTATGCGTTCATGGTCAAAGTGCGTGATCTTCTCGCGAAGGATGAAATCTTCTAATAACGACGGCCCGCGCGCCCCCGCCTTGAGAGAATTCTGATTATCATTGACTAACACACCCTGATTAGTGGTGAGATGTTTTCCCGCGCTATCTTCGCTAAACATGGCCAAGTCTTTTAGCTTACTATTACTCTGATCTTCCTTGCGCTTACTCATAGTGTCTCCTATTTCCTAAGTGTTAGCGTTTAAACATGTTTAAAAGGTCGTTTTGCAGATTTCATGCCAGTGTATCCTCGGCCATCCGAAATATCAGAGCTGGCACGCCATGCCCGGCTATATATGCACATTGTGTTACTCTTCGCGCTGGTCGCTTGACCGTGTAAATATTTCACGGATCTTTGTAAGAAGTGCCGCTACCGCCCGGCTTCTTACTTGAAGAAATTGAGGTAGATTAGCTATTTTCTTTTGGAGACGACATACAAACGAGAATTTACCATGCAGGTGGCAGAAATAAATTAACTTTACGTTGCCTGGCATAACACTTGCTGAGCAATTACAGATCTCACAATAAAGTCCGCACAAGAACGGCAGGTAGTGTCATCTCTATGGTATGAATACGGTGCGGTGCAATGCATTATTTATTACCGAGCATTAGCCCCAATCAATGCAAGGGGATTTCCCCAAAGGAGAAGCTAACATGAAACAACAAAACAGTATGATGATCGTTACGGCGTTGCTGGCCATCGCCCTGGCCGGGTGCGAACGCTCCCCGGCGCCGGAAACAGCGGGAGAGAAACTCGATAAGGCGATTGAAAACACCGGCGAGAAAATCGAACAGGGTGTAACAACACTTAAGGAAAAGACCGAGCAGGCCGGAACTGCTATTGACGACACTGCGATCACGGCAAAGATTAAGGCGGCCATTATTGGTGACCCCTCCCTGAAGGTGCTGCAAATTAATGTGGATACCGTCAACGGGATGGTGACGCTTACCGGCACGGTTGATTCCGTCCAGAGCAGTGACCGGGCAAAAGAACTCGCCGGCGCGGTCGAGGGTGTGAAGTCGGTTGATAATCGCCTGACAGTCAAATCGGCTGGTTGAATAGGCTCACCGCGCCGGTTTGGCGCTGTGACGATCCCTACGCCCAATAGGATGTAGAGAGTTACCCGCGCAGGTCTTATGCGAGGATTCGCCTGTTGCGTGGTTCTTTGGATCTCAGCAAACTGCCTTTAAATTAAGGGAATCTCTGATTTATTTATATTGGACCGCCGAGACGCCAAGAACGCCAATATTTTTTCCTTACAATTCAAGCCTTTTTTCTTGGTGGCCTTGGCGTCTTGGCGGTTGGCGATATATTTTTCAGAGCTTCCTAAGAGGCATCCTTCCGGCGTTCCAGTGAAAATTTAATTAATTAGTCAATAATTTCATGTGGGTACGCTGCCCTCTCCTTTTCCATTCAAGACTTTCCAACCACACCTGTTCCGTATAGCCATCGGGATACCGGACAAAAAGTGCTTTATTTTTTATAGTATTATTTAGGACATTGCTCTCTTTCTAAAGCCGCCTATTCATCATGTCAAAGGATACGTGAGGAAAAACATGTCAGCCAAAATGATCGCCCATGAAACCCTTAATCCACGGCAACTTTTGAAAGCCCTGCGCTCCTATCGCAAAGGTGATTTTTCAGTGCGTCTGCCCACGGATCTCGATGGCATTGATGGTGAAATAGCCGAAGCGTTCAACGACGTGGTGGAAATGAATGAATCAATAACCAAGGAATTTGAGCGCATCAGTAACGTGGTGGGCAAGGAAGGAAAAATTACTCAGCGCGTTAAACTGGCAGGCGCCACGGGTGGCTGGGGCGCCAAGATAGATTCTGTTAATACCCTGATCGGGGACATGGTGCAACCCACCACGGAAGTGGCGCGCGTGATCGGCGCCGTGGCCCAGGGCGATCTGTCGCAGGTGATGCAACTGGAAATTGACGGCAGAGTGTTGCGCGGTGAATTCATGCGCATCGCCAAGGTGGTGAACGCCATGGTGGATCAGCTCAACTCCTTCGCCTCGGAGGTATCGCGTGTGGCGCGCGAGGTGGGTACGGAAGGCAAGCTCGGCGGCCAGGCGCGCGTGAAAGGTGTAGGCGGCACCTGGAAGGATTTAAC
>JAMDBH010000010.1:0-5639 GCA_023487615.1 Gammaproteobacteria bacterium | reverse complement strand
CCTCGGAGGTGACCCGCGTGGCGCGCGAGGTCGGTACCGAGGGCAAGCTCGGCGGCCAGGCCCAGGTAAAAGGTGTAGGAGGCACGTGGAAGGATTTAACCGACAACGTGAATTTCATGGCGGCCAACCTGACCGGCCAGGTACGCAACATCGCCGAGGTGACGACCGCCGTCGCCCGCGGCGACCTCTCCAAGAAGATCACGGTGGATGTAAAGGGCGAGATCCTGGAACTCAAGAACACCATTAACACCATGGTGGATCAGCTCAATTCCTTCGCCGCCGAGGTGTCGCGTGTGGCGCGTGAGGTGGGCACCGAGGGTAAATTGGGCGGGCAGGCCGACGTCAAGGGCGTCGGCGGCACCTGGAAGGACCTTACCGATAATGTGAATTATATGGCGGCCAATCTGACCGGCCAGGTGCGTAACATCGCCAACGTCGTGACGGCAGTGGCCAACGGCGATCTCAAGCGCAAACTCGCGGTGGATGCCAAGGGAGAAATCGCCACGCTCGCCGATACCATTAACGGCATGATCGAAACGCTGGCTACTTTTGCCGACCAGGTGACGAATGTGGCGCGCGAAGTGGGCATCGAGGGCAAGCTCGGCGGACAGGCCAAGGTGCCGGGCGCCGCGGGTCTATGGCGCGACCTTACCGACAATGTGAACCAGCTTGCCGCCAATTTGACCACACAGGTGCGCGCCATCGCCGAGGTCGCCACCGCGGTAACGAAAGGCGATCTGACACGCTCGATCACCGTAGAGGCCCTCGGCGAGGTGGCCGCGCTCAAAGATAATATCAACGAGATGATTCGAAACCTCAAGGACACCACGCTCAAAAATACCGAGCAGGATTGGCTCAAGACGAATCTCGCGCGGTTTACGCGCATGCTGCAAGGCGAGCGCGACCTCGGCATGGTGTCAAAGCTGATCCTGTCCGAGCTTGCCCCGCTGGTCAACGCGCAACATGGCGTGTTCTATATAAACCGGAAACAGGAAGACCAGCCCGAGCCGGTGCTGGAACTACTGGCGAGTTACGCGTATAAAAAACGCAAGAATCTTTCCAATCGCTTCAAGCTCAGCGAGGGATTGGTCGGCCAATGCGCCTACGAAAAGGAACGCATACTTATCACCAACGTACCCGATAACTATGTGCATGTCGCCTCCGGTCTGGGTGAAGCGCCCCCGCGTAATATCATCGTATTGCCCGTGCTGTTCGAAGGCGAGGTCAAGGCGGTCATAGAATTGGCCTCGTTCAATCAATTCAGCGAAACTCACCAATCCTTCCTCGATCAGTTGACGGAAAGTATCGGTATTGTGTTGAACACCATCGCCGCCAATATGCGTACCGAGGATTTACTGAAGCAATCGCAATCGCTTACAGCGGAGCTGCAAAGCCAGCAGGAAGAGCTCAAACAGACGAACGACAGGCTGGAGCAGCAAGCGGAGAATCTTCAAAAATCCGAGGAACTTTTGAAGAATCAGCAGGAAGAATTGCAGCAGACCAATGAGGAGCTGGAAGAAAAGGCGCGCCTGCTGTCTCAGCAAATGAGTGAAGTGGAGTCCAAGAATGCAGAGGTGGAGTTTGCGAAGGCAGCGCTTGAGGAAAAGGCCGAGCAGTTGACCCTCACCTCGAAATACAAATCCGAGTTCCTCGCCAACATGTCGCATGAATTGCGCACCCCGCTTAACAGCTTATTGATCCTGTCGAAACTGCTGGCCGATAATCCCGATAATACCCTGACTCCGAAGCAGATCGAGTACGCTCAGACTATCTACGCGTCGGGCGCGGATCTGCTCTCGCTCATCAACGACATTCTCGATTTGTCCAAGATCGAGTCGGGTACGGTCACACTGGATATCACCCAAGAGCGTTTTACCGGCATACGAGACTATGTGGAGCAGACCTTCGGGGTGCTCGCACAGAACAAAAATCTCGAGTTCACCATCAAGCTTGACGAGAACCTGCCGGAAGCCATACAAACGGATGAGAAACGCTTACAGCAGATATTGAAGAACCTGCTGTCCAATGCCTTCAAGTTTACCGAGCAGGGCAGGGTCGAGATGCGCATAGAACCCGTGCACAGGGGTTGGAGCGCCGGCCTGGACACGTTGAATCGTGCGGAAAAGGTGATCGCCTTTTCCGTCGCGGATACGGGCATCGGGATCTCTCCCGAAAAACAGGGCATTATTTTTGAGGCGTTTCAGCAGGCCGACGGCACCACCAGCCGCAAATTCGGCGGCACCGGCCTGGGCCTGTCCATCAGCCGCGAAATCGCCACATTGCTGGGGGGCGAGATCCGTGTGTCGAGCACACCCGGCAAAGGCAGTATTTTTACGCTCTACCTGCCGCTGAACTACAAACCGTTCGCTAATAAGGGCACCGTCTTGCCCGGCATAGCAAAAAGCATGGGATCCTCACTTGATAGTCAGGGGCCGGACTCCGTAAGCGAGGATGATCTTTCCCTATTGGAACAAAGCGGCATACGCGACGACCGCGACGACCTGCAGCCGAATGACCGCGTTCTGTTGATTGTGGAGAATGATATAAGCTTTGCCCCTATCCTGATTGATCTGGCTCACGAGAAGAACTTTAAGGCCGTAGTTGCACTGCGTGGCCATGCGGCTTTGGCAATAGCGAAAAAATACCGGCCCGACGCCATCACGCTGGACATCCGCCTGCCCGACATAGACGGCTGGGCTGTCCTGGATCACTTGAAACATGATCCGCAGACCCGTCATATCCCTGTACACGTCATCTCGGTGGAAGGGCAGCGCCAGCGAGGTCTGCAAATGGGGGCTATCGGCTTCCTGGAGAAACCGGCGGATAAGGAAAGCCTGCTTGCGGCGTTGTCCGGCATCAACGATTTTATTGACCGCCGTGTGAAGAAATTGCTGGTGGTCGAAGATGATGAGGTTCAGCGCAACAATATTGTCCAGTTGATAGGCAACGGCGACGTTGAAACCACAACGGTCGGCACCGGCCAGGCGGCCCTTGATTTGCTGCAGCAGCCCGGCCGGTTCGACTGCATTGTTGTTGATCTGAAATTACCGGATATGCGCGGGATTGACCTCATAGAGCGGATCCGGGAAAGCGACGTCGTAGCGAACCTGCCGATTATCGTATACACCGCAAAAGATCTCACCCGCAAGGAAGAGACTGCGCTGAAGAAGCTGGCCGAGACCATTATCATCAAGGATGTGAAGTCTCCCGAGCGGCTGCTCGATGAGACAGCATTATTTCTGCACCGTGCGATGGAGAATATGCCCGAGGCCAAGCGTCAAATACTCAAACTACTTCATCAGAGAGATCCCGTGCTTGCGGGCAAAAAAGTACTCATCGTGGATGATGATATCCGCAACATTTTTTCGCTCACCAGCGTGCTCGAACATCAGCTCATGGAGGTGGTGTATGCCGAGAACGGCAAGGACGGCGTACAAATGCTTAAAGATACGCCCGGTGTTGATATCGTCCTGATGGATGTGATGATGCCTGAAATGGATGGCTATGACACGATACGCCTGATCCGCAGCATGGAGCAATTTATCAAGCTGCCCATCATCGCACTGACCGCCAAGGCCATGAAGGGTGACCGTGATAAATGCATCGAGGCAGGCGCATCGGACTATATCGCCAAGCCCGTGGATATCGAGCAATTACTCTCGCTGTTGCGGGTCTGGCTGTACCGCTGAACGGTGAATGCCGTGATAACATCTGGCGCCGATCCGCAACTGGAGGAGTTGGAAATCCGCCTGCTGCTCGAGGGCGTCTTCCGCCACTACGGCTACGACTTCCGCAACTACGCCATGTCCTCCCTCAAGCGCCGGATAGCCAAGTTGGTCCACGTCGAAAAACTCGGCAGCATTTCCGCGCTTCAGGAAAAGGTATTGCGCGACGAATCCTGCATGGAACGCCTTTTACTCGTGCTTTCCATCAACGTCACCAGCATGTTTCGTGATCCGCTTTTTTACATGGCCTTCAGAACGCAGGTGGTCCCCTATCTGCGAACCTATCCCTTTATACGTATTTGGCACGCCGGATGCTCCACCGGTGAGGAAGTCTACTCAACGGCCATGTTGCTGCACGAGGAGGGTTTATATGACAGGACCCGGATTTACGCCACGGACATGAACGATCTGGTGGTCAAAAAAGCCAAGGAGGGTATTTTTCCGCTCGCCTGCATGCAGCAATATACGAATAATTACCTGCAGGCCGGCGGGAAACGGTCATTCTCGGAATATTACACTGCAAACTACGATCATGCGGTGTTCAGTCCTGCATTGAAGAAAAACATTATTTTCGCGGCGCATAACCTGGCGACGGACGGTTCGTTCAATGAGTTTCAGGTGGTTTTTTGCCGTAACGTGATGATCTATTTTAACAAAGCCCTTCAGGAGCGGGTTCATAACCTGCTTTATGAAAGCATGAGCATGTTCGGGATTCTGGCCCTGGGGGCCAGGGAAAGCATCCAGTTCACCCCGCGTGAGGCGCAGTACGAACCGTTGGATGCCGTCCATAAACTTAACAGGAAAGTCCGCTGAAGACATACGAAATCATCGTGGTCGGCGCATCCCTGGGCGGGATAGCAGCCCTGAAGGTGTTGCTGAGCGGTCTGTCCGGGACGTTTTGGCTTCCGCTGGTGATCGTTCAGCACCGGCTCAGCCAGCCGGACGGGCTGATGTCGTATTTACAGAAGTGCAGCGTATTGCCGTTGACCGAGCCCAATGATAAGGAACCTATAGTGAGCAGGCACGTCTACCTCGCGCCGGCCGATTATCATTTACTGCTTGAACGAGGCAGCTTTGCCCTTTCCACCGAGCCGCCCGTGCACAGCGCCCGGCCTTCGATAGATGTCTTGTTCGAATCAGCCGCCGACGTGTATGGAAAAACCGTTATCGGCATCATCCTGACCGGCGCCAGCGAGGATGGCGCCCAGGGCCTTGCCTGGATAAAATCGGCGGGCGGGATGGCGGTGGTTGAGGATCCCGCCACCGCCCAATGCTCCATCATGCCGCAGGCGGCCTTGACCGCCGGCGCGGCGGATCGTGTGTTGGCGATTGAGCAAATCGCCCCTTTCTTGACTGCGCTTTGCAAGCATGCCCCAACCAGGAAACCCTATGCAGAGCGAACCTAAAATTAACATCCTGGTGGTGGATGACGAACTGGCCAGTTTGTTTTCCCTGGAGGAAGTGCTCAAGGACCTCGGACAAAACCTGGTGCGTGCGCAATCCGGCGAAGACGCCTTGCGGCATATTTTGAAAGACGATTATGCGGTGATTTTACTCGATGTACGCATGCCCGGCATGGATGGATTCGAAACGGCGGCATTGATCCGCAGCCGACAAAAATCCCGCCAAACACCCATTATTTTTCTCACCGGGCTGGATCATGGAATTGCACATACCTTCCGCGGCTATGAGGTCGGCGCTGTCGACTATATCGTCAAACCCATCGTGCCGGAAATATTGAAATCCAAGGTTGCGGTGTTTGTCGAGCTGTACCATAAAACCCGGGAAATAAGGCTTCAGGAGGAAAAATACCGCAAAATCTTCGAATCATTTCCCGATATTTATTTTCGCACCGACATACAGGGCGTTCTGACGCTGGTCAGTCCTTCCATCCGCACCGCACTCGGTTATGAA
>JAMDBH010000103.1 GCA_023487615.1 Gammaproteobacteria bacterium | reverse complement strand
GTGTCGCTTGCACGTCTTGCGCGGAGACATTGCTGTAGTCTTTCAGCACGGCATCAAGCCACGCGATGTTGAAGTGTTCGCGCCCTGTGCTCTTGGGCGGGGCGAGTGCAAAATAGCTATCGCTCAAAAGGCTGGCAAGTAATCCCTCGTGCGTCTTGCCAGTCGCCGCAAAAAGTCCATCTTCGTCCATGCGCTTTCCGATGTGACGTTCGGCCCACGCATCCAGCAACACGTTGCCCGGCCCGGTATCAAAACCCGTGACGGGTTGCTTTGCGTCTTTGGGAAGAACAGTGATATTGGCGATGCCGCCGATGTTGACGACGACGCGATCATGCTCGGAGGAGCGAAACACCGCGTTGTGAAACGCGGGCACCAGCGGCGCGCCTTGGCCGCCCGCCGCGATGTCCGCACGGCGGAAATCGGCGACGGTGGTGATGCCGGTGCGTTGTGCAATCAGTGCGGGATTGCCGATCTGCAAACTGAACGGGCAGGGGCGGTTGGGTTGATGACGGACGGTCTGGCCGTGGCTGCCGATGGCTTGTACGTCCACAGCGTTAACGCCGGATTTTTTTAACAGCGCAAGCGCGGCCTCGGCAAAGAGTTCGCCCAGCCGCGCATCGAGTTCAGCCATGCGCTCGATCTCGTTTGGGCCGGGGATGCACAGCGCGAGCAGGGCGGCGCGCAGTTCCGCTGTGAGCGGAGTGCGGTGGGTGGCGATGAGCTTTGATTTGCCGGCGCTGAAATTCACCAGCGTGGCATCCGCCGCGTCCATGCTGGTGCCGGACATCAGCCCGATAAAAAGGCTAGACATGCATTGAAGACTGTAGGGCCGAATTCATTCGGCCAACCTCATTCGGCCAAGGCCGTCACGGCGAGTTAGCGGCGGCTGCGATTCTCGAACCGTTCTTGAACAGATCCATCTGAGCGATCAGGCTGCGCGCCTGCTTGGAAAACTCGGCCTTGTACTTGGGCTGAATCGGCTCAGCCTTGGGTAGCGCGACCTTTAAGGGATCACGGTGCGCGCCGGCGATGCGGAACTCGTAATGCAGGTGCGGGCCGGTGGCGAGGCCGCTGTGCCCCACATAGCCGATCACCTGGCCCTGCTGCACCGGGCTGCCCTGACGAATCCCGCGTGCGAACCCCGACATGTGTCCATAGAGGGTGCTGTACGTGCCGGCATGTTGCAGGATGAGGGTATTGCCATATCCGCCCTTCACGCCCTTGAACGCCACCTTACCATTACTCGCCGCACGGATCGGCGTGCCGTTGGGCGCGGCGTAATCCACCCCCATGTGAGCGCGCATCCGGTGCAAAATAGGGTGATAGCGGGCCACCGAAAAGCCGGAGCTGATCCGGGTGAAGTCCACCGGCGTGCGCAAAAAGGCCTTGCGCATGCTCAGGCCCTCGGGGGTGAAATAACTGAAGCTCCCGTCGCCGTCTTTGAAGCGTAGCGCGCTATAGGTCTTGCCCTGATTGGTAAACTCGGCGGAAAGGATGGCGCCATCGCGTAGCCGCTCGCCGTTCATGTAGTGCTCCTCGTAGACCACCGTGAAGCTGTCGCCCTCGCGCAGGTCTTGTGCAAAATCTATATCCCAGCCGAAGATCTTGGCCATCTGCAAGGTCAAGGTGTCCTTCATCCCCGCCAACTGAGCGGCCTCGAACAGTGAGCTTTTGATCACGCCCGTGGCATAACGTACCCGCTTCTCTACCTCCTGGCTCATACTGCTGGCCTGAAGCTTGCCTTGTTCGCGGAACACGCGCAGCGATTTCTCCTGCACCTCGTACACCAACTCTTGAAGCTGCTTGTTATCATCCAGCCGGAGCTTGATATGTTGACCGGGGTTGAGGCGGGTCAACGGCTTGGTTACGTCCCCAAGGTCCATGATGTCTTGCACCTGTTGCCCGCTTAGTCCCAGCCGGTTGAATAGAATCGAAAGATTGTCGCCGCGCCCTACCGTAAGGGTCTGCCATGCCTGTTGAGGGGCAATGGATTGTGGTGGAGGTATCTGAGTAGTTTGCGGCGAGGGAGGGAGAGTGAGGGGAAAAGTGACGGTTCCGGTGGCTTTGTTGGCGAGGCCGAGATCGGCCGCTCGCTTGGCCAGTACCGATCCATCGTCACGGGTCGCCTCGGCCTTACCGGATATCAGTACCAAGAAGCTGCTTATGATGACCAGGCTGGCCAGCAGCACCGCCCAATGCAGATGGGAAAATGCGGGTTTCTGGGGTTCCGGGAGCATGGGCAACTCTAATAGACGCTTCAGAAAGGTCATGTAGTGCATGGGCAACCCCCTTAATAAAAAACAACCGCTACCATAATCGGATTGGCCACCGAGGTCAATGCTCTTCACCCAGACTAAGAACTTATCCATAAATAATTTACCGCAGAGGACGCAGAGGAATACCCTCAAGAAGGGTTTGTTTCTCCTCCGCGCCCTCCGTGGTGAAGCCTTTTCATCGCACGGGACACAGGGGAACTATTTATGGATATGCTTTAATATGTTGTTGCGTCAAATTTCGTGCCACAATCTTCATTGTTCCGGCGGATTGCTCGGCTGTCAGGCCGGAGAGAGCCCCAAAATATGCTAATCTTGTCGCAAATTTCTAAGGAAACACCATGACATCCGCTGCCGAGACTCTGGAGATCATCAAGCGCGGGGCCCAGGACATATTAGTAGAAAGTGAATTGCGCGAACGCCTCCAGTCAGGCCGGCCTCTGCGCATCAAGGCCGGTTTCGACCCCACCGCGCCCGACCTGCACCTCGGCCACACCGTGCTCATCAACAAACTGCGTCAATTCCAGGACTTGGGTCACGAAGTTCTGTTTCTGATCGGCGACTTCACCGGCATGATAGGTGACCCTACGGGTAAAAATGTGACGCGCAAGCCCTTGTCGCGCGACGAGGTGATTGAAAACGCCCGCACCTATGAACAGCAGATCTTCAAGATACTCGACCCGGAAAAGACCCTGGTCATGTTCAATTCCAGCTGGATGGGCGAGATGTCCGCGGCCGATCTCATCGGCCTCGCCGCCAAACACACCGTCGCCCGCATGCTGGAACGTGACGACTTCCATAAACGCTACACCGGCGGCCAGCCCATCGCCATCCACGAATTTTTGTATCCCTTGGTGCAGGGCTACGACTCGGTCGCCCTCAAGGCCGATGTCGAACTCGGCGGCACCGATCAGAAATTCAATCTCCTGGTCGGCCGCGAACTGCAAAAGCACTACGGCCAGCCGCCGCAGGTGGTCATCACCATGCCGTTGTTGGTGGGTCTCGACGGTGTGCAGAAGATGTCCAAGTCGCTCGGCAACGCCATAGGCGTCAACGAGCCGCCCAACGACATGTTCGGTAAGCTCATGTCCGCTTCCGACGAACTGATGTGGAGCTATATTGATCTGCTCTCGTTCGAATCCGGCGCCACGATCGCGCACTGGAAGGAAGAGGCCGCGCAAGGACGCAACCCGCGTGACATCAAGGTGCAGTTTGCCAAGGAGATCGTCGCGCGCTTTCATAACCAACAGGCCGCCGACGCTGCCCTCGACGACTTCGAGACGCGCTTTAAACAGCACGCCATACCCGATGAAATGCCGGAAGTACAACTCCAGGCCGGCGCCACCCCACTTCCCATCGTCCAAATTCTCAAACAGGCCGGCCTCACCGCCAGCACCTCCGAGGCCCTCCGCATGATTGAGCAGGGCGGGGTGCGTTTAAATGGCGAGAAGGTGAGTGATAAGACTTTGACACTCTCACCCGGTGAGCCGGTGGTGGTGCAGGTCGGCAAGCGCAAATTCGCCCGGGTAACCTTGCGCTGACGATCCTATTGACGCCTTCCCCATGCCGCGTATAATGCGCGTCTCGCAGTCG
>JAMDBH010000037.1 GCA_023487615.1 Gammaproteobacteria bacterium | reverse complement strand
ACACGTAACCCTGAACCGCCTAATCCGAAGAGCCAACCATGACCGTCACTGCACATAAAGAAACCCTGGGCTTCCAGACCGAGGTTCGGCAATTGCTGAGCCTGATGATTCATTCACTCTATAGCAACAAAGAGATCTTCCTGCGCGAGCTCATCTCCAACGCCTCCGACGCCATAGATAAACTGCGCTTTGAGGCCCTCGCCGATGAGGCGCTGTACGACGGCGACAGCGATCTTAAGATTCATGTGAGTTATGACAAGACGGCGCGTACCGTGACCGTCTCCGACAACGGCGTCGGCATGACGCGCGCCGAGGTGATAGACCACATCGGCACCATCGCAAAGTCAGGCACCAAGACCTTTCTCGAAAAGCTCACCGGCGATCAGGCCAAGGACGCCCATCTCATCGGCCAGTTCGGCGTCGGCTTTTACTCCTCTTTTATCGTCGCCGACCGGGTGACGCTCATCACCCGTCGCGCCGGGCTGGGCGCCGAACACGGCGTGCGCTGGGAATCCGCGGGCGAGGGCGACTACAGCATCGAGACCGTCGAAAAATCCACGCGCGGCACGGAGGTGATACTGCATCTGCGCCCCGACGAAGACGAATTCCTCGACGGCTTCAGGTTGCGCAACATCATTCATAAATATTCCGACCACATCACCGCCCCCATCCTGATGCCCAAGGAAGGCAAAGGCGCATCCGGCGAGGAGACGGTTAACCGCGCCTCGGCCATGTGGGCGCGCCCCAAGAGCGAAATCAGCGCCGACGAGTACAACGAATTTTACAAACACATCGCACACGATTTTGAAAATCCGCTCGCATATATTCACAGCCGCGTGGAAGGCAAACAGGAATACACCCTGCTGCTGTACATCCCATCCCGCGCGCCGTTCGATCTATGGGAACGCGACAGCCGCCACGGCATCAAGCTCTACGTGCGGCGCGTGTTCATCATGGAGGACGCCCAACACCTCATGCCGCGCTATCTGCGTTTTGTGCGCGGCATCATTGATTCCAATGACCTGCCGCTCAACATCTCGCGCGAGATTTTACAGGGCAGCAAGGTCGTGGATTCCATCCGGGCCGCTGCGGTGAAGCGGGTGTTGGATCTGCTGGAAAACCTGGCCGCCAATGAACCGGAAAAATACGCTACGTTCTGGAAGGAGTTCGGACGTGTGCTCAAAGAGGGCCTCGTCGAAGATTATGCCAACCGCGAGCGCATCTCCAAGCTGTTGCGCTTTGCCTCAACCCACAAGGATACCGATGCGCAAGACGTGTCGTTCGCCGACTACATCGCGCGCATGAAAGACGGTCAGGAGACTATTTACTACCTCACCGCCGAAAGCTTTAATGCGGCCAAGCACAGCCCGCATCTCGAACTGTTGCGCCAAAAAGGCATCGAGGTGCTTCTTATGTACGAACCGGTGGACGAATGGGTGGTGACGCATCTCACCGAGTTTGATGGCAAACAACTTCAGTCCGTCGCCAAGGGGGAGCTCGATCTTGGCAAAATCGAGGACGCAAGCGACACCCAGCAACAGAAAAAGACCGCGGATGAATTCCAAGCCGTAATCGAACGCATCAAGACCGCTCTCGGCGACCGGGTGAACGATGTGCGCGTGAGCCGCCGCCTCACTACCTCGCCCGCGTGCCTGGTCAGCGAGGCGCACGACATGGGCGCGCACCTTGAGCGCATGCTCAAGGCCGCCGGGCAAGCGGTGCCGGGCAGCAAGCCAATTCTGGAAATCAATGTCGAGCATCCCCTCGTCGTGCGCATCGCCAAAGAACCCGACAACGACCGCTTCGCCGACTGGGCGCACATCCTGTTTGACCAGGCGCAACTCTCCGAAGGCGCCCAGCTCGAAGACCCGGCGGCCTTCGTGCGCCGGCTGAACCAGCGCCTGGTGGAGCTTGGTGCATAATTCTAGGAGGCAGTGATGAAGCGCGCCGCCGAAGAAGGAATCCGTACCCGAAACATTTGGCGTCGTCATCTCCAGGCACACCGCGGAATCGTGGCTTGTGTTTGCGAGTACCAGGTCGGCCGCTTTCGCAAGGGCCAGCGTATCGGTGGCTGCGGCAGCCCACGGTGCTGGATTTGTCATTCCGAAAAACTGAGCGGCGTAGCCACTATTCAGCAGCGAAAGAGCATGGAAACTTTTATGGAGGGGCTGGCGGAAATATCATGACTGTCTAACAACCGGTTTCTGTAGCTATCTGGTAGCTGATAACGCCTTTTCGATCAACGCCCGGTCGGTGTCCGCAAACTTTAGTGTAAGCGCGGCCTGCTGCGCTTGCACCGACATTTTTTTCCACGTCTTTCGCAGAATCTCGATGAGTTTTTGCTCGTCGTGTTTTTGCGCGAAGGCGGAGAAATAATGTTCGAGAAAGACGAGGCAGGCGGTGTCTTCCAGGCGTTGCGCCTCGGGATCGTTTTTGAGGTGGGTCTTTTTCAGTAAATTTTCAACGCGGGCGATGGTCGCCTCATCGTAGCCTGTGTCGAGCAGGATCTCTCGCGCGGTTTGCGCATGGAAGCGGGCGAGTGCGGTGCGCCATTGGTGATAGCCGCGCCGGTCCATCGGGTAGTTGTTGCGCGGTATCGTCCAGCGCCCGATGTGCTGGCTGCGCACCGCAAGCTGCAGCGCCTCGGACGCATCAGGTGCGAGACGTATGAGCCATGCTGACATGCGCTCGGCGTAAAGCAGCTCTTTGGGATACTCCTTGCCCGCGACGATTTCGTGGTTGGGGTCTGCGCGGTTGAACGCGTCCATGCGTTCAATGGCTGCATGAAACCGTGTGTCTAACACTTTTGCCCTATGGGCACTTTTCCTGCTTGATACTGTACGGTCCGCTGCCGTAAGTCATGAGGTACAGCATCCCGCCCATGATGGCGATATTTTTCATAAAAGTGTTCATCTGGCTGGGATCGCTCCAAAAAGGATGAAATATCAGCGTTACCGGGATGAGGAACAGGAAGATCGCCAGCGCCGCCCAGCGCGCATACACCCCCAGGGCTATCAGCAAGCCGCCACCCAGCTCGACGGCGATCGTCAAGGCCAGAAACAGGCTGGTCAACGGGATGCCTTTGCTGGCCATGAAGCCGAGTGTTCCGTCCCAGCCAGTGAGTTTTCCGTAACCGGAAAGAATGAAGATGAGTACGAGAAGGATGCGCCCCACCAGGGGCCCGTATTGGTTTAATGGCGTACATATGTTCATGATCCAAACTCCTTTGTTGAGGTTATTTAGAGAGTCATGCATTTTCAGTGTACCGGCTCAGGTTAAAAATAAACAGGCCTGCCCGTCGCCTTGTCCCTATCCAGAATATCGAACTTTTTCGCCCACTTGAAATCATACTTCTCAGAATTCATCGCCTTACTCACGATTTACCCATCAGATTCAGATTTCCCGCCACAAGGAGTGTAGCTCAATCATGAAACGTATGTATTCGATATTGATCGTCGTTCTGGTGCTGATGGTAAGCCCGCTGTCGCACTCAGCCCTACCCGCCGCTGATGGCCAGGGACAGCCTCTCCCCACTCTCGCCCCCATGCTGCAACAGGTCACGCCCGCGGTGGTCAACATCTCCATGCGCGGCCGCATGCCCATGCAGGATAATCCGCTGCTGAACGACCCCTTCTTCCGCCGTTTCTTCGATATCCCGAACATGCCGCGCGAGCGCCCGACTCAAAGCCTCGGCTCGGGCGTGGTCGTGGATGCGCAGCGCGGCTATGTGCTGACCAATAATCACGTGATCGCCAACGCCGATGAGATTACAGTCACCCTGCGCGACGGGCGCAGCCTCAAGGCCAAGCTGATCGGCACCGACCCGGAAACGGACGTAGCGGTCATCCAGATTCCGGCCAAAGATCTTACCGCGCTGTCGCTCGCCGACTCGTCACGCCTGCAGGTCGGTGACTTCGTAG
>JAMDBH010000135.1 GCA_023487615.1 Gammaproteobacteria bacterium | reverse complement strand
AGGAAGGCCACTTCGGCGGCAAGGGCTCGGAGGCCCATAAAGCCGCCGTCACCGGCGACACCGTAGGCGACCCCTACAAGGATACAGCCGGCCCCGCGGTCAACCCGATGATCAAGATCATCAACATCGTGGCCTTGTTAATCGTACCACTCTTATAAGAGATTTTTACCAACTCCCCCCTCTCCCTCCGGGAGAGGACAAGGAGTGAGGGTAACTTCAGCAATTTCAGAACTTCGTTAATGCAGAGGCAGGCACCCGCCTGCCTCCCTCTTTTCCCGCCATAGCGGAGGCGGTCTTATGCCTAGCGGTTGGCTGCGCGAACTTCGTTATGTCTTAGGGCTCGCCTTCGCCGCCCTGATCCTGGGGCTGATCACCGATCATCTCATCCTGGCCGGGTCACTGACCCTGCTCGCCTATCTCATCTCGCACCTGGTGAATATTTATCGCCTGCTGCACTGGCTCAAAAATGAAGAAAAGTTTTCCCCCCTGTTCTCCGTGGGAGTATGGGAGGATATTTCCACCGAGATATACCGTCTGGAGGCGCGCACCCGCAAGCAAAAGCGCAAGCTGGCAAGCGCCGTGGACCGTTTCGAGGAGGCGGCCGCCGCCTTGCCGGACGGGATCGTGGTGTTGGGGCCTCATGGTGAGATCGAATGGTTCAATGCCGCGACCGGCTATTTGCTGGGCCTGCGCTCCCCTCAAGACCTGGGGCAGCGTATCGTCAACCTGCTGCGCCACCCCGATTTTATCGGCCTGCTCAACTCGGCTGACCCCTCCAAAACAGCGGAGCTGCCCTCCTCCGTCAACAGCGAGATCGTAGTGACTATCCAGATCGTTCCCTACGGCAAAAAGCGTCAGTTGCTGGTGGCGCGCGACAGCACACACGTGCACCGTCTGGAACAGGTGCGGCGCGACTTTGTGGCCAATGTCTCGCATGAATTACGCACGCCGCTGACGGTGTTGAACGGTTATCTGGAGACCCTGACGGAGGCCTACGATGAGTGTCCCCCTCATTTGCTGCGCTCCCTGGAACTGATGCAGCACCAGGCCGAGCGCATGCAACACATCGTCACCGACCTGCTGATGCTGTCGCGGCTGGAGATGAATCATAGAATCCACAATGAACAGATCGTCGCCGTCCCCGACTTGCTGGATACCATCGTCCGGGATGCGCGCGAGCTCAGCAAGGAGCGCGGTCATTCCATCACGCTCGATGCAGACCCAACACTTAAAGCCTACGGCAACGAGGAAGAATTGCGGAGCGCCTTCTCAAATCTGGTATTTAATGCCGTGCAATATACGCCCGCTCACGGCGAGATCGCAGTTCGCTGGTTCCGTGATGCACAGGGGGGGCACATGGTGGTGCGAGACAATGGAGTGGGTATCGCCGCGCACCATATCCCGCGTCTTACCGAGAGATTTTACAGGGTGGATGCGGGGCGTTCACGCGAGAGTGGCGGCACCGGGCTGGGGTTGGCCATCGTCAAGCACGTACTGAACCGTCACGCCGCGCAACTCCGCATCGAAAGCGAACCCGGCAAGGGCAGCACGTTCAGTTGTGATTTTCCCCATTCGGCGATTACAGGCCCTGCTGAAGTTCCGGAAAACTGAAAGTCAATTTATTACCGCAGAGGACGCAGAGGAATAAGATCAAAATAGTTTGTTTCTCCTCTGCGTCCTCCGCGGTAAATTTTAGTGGCTAGCTAGTGGCTGGCTTTAATTGGCTTAACCAGCAACTTATCGGTATAGGCCAGGATCAGCGCCGAGATCACAAAGGTAATATGGATGATCACCTGCCACTTTATGGTCGCCTCAGCCATATCCGCTGCATTGATGAACGTCTTGAGCAGGTGAATGGAGGAGATACCGACCAGAGCCATCGCCAGCTTGACCTTGAGTGTCCCCGCGCTGACATGGGAAAGCCACTCAGGGTTGTCGGGATGATCGTGCAGATCCAGCCGCGAGACAAAGGTCTCGTAGCCGCCGATGATCACCATGATCATAAGATTGGCGATCATCACCACATCAATCAGCCCAAGCACTATGAGCATGATCTCGGCTTCGGTTAAGCTGGTGGTCTTCGCAACCAGGTGGCCCACCTCCACTGCAAAGTGGTAGACATAGACGCCCTGGGCGATAATCAAGCCCACATAGAGCGGCGCCTGCAGCCAGCGGCTCCAAAAGATAAACTTCTCAAGCAGGTTAATGGTCTTGCTCATGCATCGCCCCTTGGCCATAATCGAGCGCCAATAATACCAAAATAGACTGACTATTTTATCTTTTGCATTTACCGTCCCGCCCCTATCCCCTAGAATAGGCCGACTTTATCCAACTCGGGTCTATTCATGATTTTTGGCTATCTGATTCTGATGCTGCTGGTGATATTGGTCGCGGCAGAGATATTCTGCAATGCCCTTGAGCACTTGGGCGAACGGCTGAGAATCTCGGAGGGCGTGGTGGGCTCGTTGTTCGCCGCCGTGGGCACCGCGCTGCCGGAAACCATGGTGCCGATCCTCGCCATCTTCGCGGGCACGGAGAACATGGAACTCAATCACGAGATCGGCGTCGGCGCCATCCTCGGCGCGCCGCTCATGCTGTCCACGCTGACCCTGTTTCTGCTGCTCGCCGCCACGGTGAAAAAGCGCGGGCTGAACGGGCATTTCACGCCTGAAAGGACCGGCCTCACGCGCGACCTCAATTTCTTTCTGCTCGCCTTTTCGCTCGCCGCCGTCGCGCTGTTCGTTCCGCATGAACTCAACAGCATCCGCATCGCCATCGGCTTTGGCCTGGTGTTGACCTATTTTATCTACATCATGCTCACCCTGCGCGCCTCGGCCCAGTTGGTACAGGACGGCCACGCCACCGAGGCGCATGGCACGATGCTGTTGTGCCGTGTGGGGTTGCCGGCAAATTATCCGGTTATCCTGGCACAACTCGGCATGGGCCTTGCGTTACTGGTGCTGGGCGCCAAGGGTTTCATCCACGGTATTGAGGAGGCCGCGCCGCTGATCGGTATCTCGGCCTTGCTGCTGTCGCTGCTGATTATCCCCATTGCCACCGAACTGCCGGAGAAGGTCAACAGCATCCTGTGGATACGCAAGCGCAAGGACACGCTCGCCTTCGGTAACGTCACCGGCGCGATGGTGTTTCAGGGCACATTGCTGCCCGCCATCGGCATCATGCTCACCCCCTGGGGGCCACGCCTGGACGTGGTACTCGGCGTGATGGTGACTTTAGCGGCGGCGCTGTGGATACGCATCATGCTGCAACGCGGTCAGTTGCGCGTCTGGCATGTGAGCGTGAACGGGATACTGTACGCAGGCTACATCGCGGTGGTGCTAAACTTCACCTAATGAAACTCTGAATAATTCCATCACGGCGCTACGCAGTCCTGCTACGCTTGGGTGTTCAGGACTTGCCATCCATGGCAAACCCGCTTGCAGCTTCGCTGCTCTCCCATGGAATTTTCAGCGCCTGGCCTTCCCTTGTAAGTCTGATAGCGGGCTGTTTTCCAACAGTCTGCTAGGCCCTCATGGTCTTCAGCTTGTTGATCACCTTGACGACTACGAAAATGGTCAGCGCGATGATGAGGAAATCCACCAAGGAGCTAATAAAGCTCCCGTATTTAAGCAGCGGCGCACCGGCCTGTTCCGCGGTCTCCATGCTCGGATAGTCTTGCGAGCTTAGATTGAGATATAAGTGAGAAAAGTTGACGCCGCCCAGCAGCATCCCGATAGGCGGCATGATGACATCCTTGACCAGTGACTCGACCACTTTACCAAAGGCCACGCCAATCACGATACCGACGGCCATGTCTATCATATTTCCCTTGATGGCGAATTCTTTGAACTCGGAAATAAAACTCATAAGCCAACCCTCCTCCCAGTTATTGTAGACCTCAAATACCCGAGGCAGTCGCCGGTACCA